>JBDSSU010000279.1:0-4660 GCA_039928635.1 Opitutaceae bacterium
ACGCCGGAAGATTCATAGCTGAGAGCCATGGAGCCGAAACGCGTTAGCGGTTACCTTTGTGAAAGCCAATCTTCGGTTTGGCTTCGTCGTCTTCGTCGGGCGCGTCGAGCAACGGCTGAAGGCGTTCGAGCACTTCACGCAGCACGACGTCGTGCTCGATCAGCTTCTTGTCGATCTCCGCCAGCCGGCGAAGCACGGAAAGGTTCGAGGCAAGTTGCTCGCGCATGCTGACGAAGGCGCGAACCAGATAGAGGCTCATCTGCACGGCTTTTGGACTGCGCAGGACGTTGGCGGCCATGAGCGCGCCGTGCTCGGTTAAAACCCAAGGGAGCTTTCGTGCTCCTCCATGCCGCTCGTTTTCTAAGATCGCATTTTGCGATCTTAGATTTTTTTTGCCCTCGGTTTTTAAGGTCACATTTTGTGACCTTAAAGGTTTTCCGTCCTCTAAACTTGAAGTCACAACTTGTGATTTCAAGTTCGCAACCTCTTCGGGCGTAAGCTGAAAACAAAAATCAGACGGGAACCGACTGGCATTGCGCTGAACCGCTTGGTTCAGCTGTCTTGTCGGCACTCCGTAGAGCGCCGCCAGATCGCCATCCAGCACCACCTTCTGTCGGCGTACCGCAAAAATTCTAGGCAGCGCGGGGTCTGCGGCTTTTTTCGGCATGACCGCTCAATAGCTCCGGCCTTCGCTCTTCTCGAAATAGTTTAGGTACGCCTGATTCACGACCCGGTAGCCGCCGGGCGTCGGATATTTCCCGGTGAAATACCAATCACCGGTATGCTGCGGCACCGCGGCATGGAGGTTCTCGATCGTCTGGAAAATGATCTCGATCTCGCCTTGCCACTCGATGCCTTTCGGGCGAACGCGTTCGACGATCTTCGCGGAAATTTCCTCCGGAGTGAACGTCTCGTAGATTTTTCGGACGTGATTCGTTTCGCCGCCCTTCGCGACCTCATCGCGGCAGAGCTGATAAACTTCCTTCAACACCTCGCCTTGCCCGCGCTCGCGCAGCAGTTCGACCGCCGCCTCAAAGGCGATGAATTTCCCGAGTTCCGACATATCGATGCCGTAGCAATCCGGATAACGGATCTGCGGCGCCGTCGAAACGATCACGATCTTTCGCGGATTCAGCCGCGCCAGAATGCGCAGGATCGATTTGCGCAGAGTCGTCCCCCGCACGATCGAGTCGTCGACGCACACCAGGTTGTCGCCTGGCTTCACGGAGCCGTAGGTGATGTCGTACACATGGCTCGCCAGCTGATTGCGCATCGATTCCTGCCCGATGAACGTCCGGAGCTTGATGTCCTTGCTGACGACTTTCTCGCCGCGCGGCCAATTCCTGAGAATGAGATCGTCGAGCACCGCCTCGCTGAGCTGACCCGCCGCCGCCGCCTTGAGAATGGCGGCTTTCACTTCGTCACGGCGCCGCGTGCGCAACGCCGACATGAGCCCGTAGTACGCGACCTCGGCAGTATTCGGGATAAAGCTGAACACGGTGTTCGCCCAGTCGTGTCCGATCGACTTGATCACCTGGTCAGCCAGCCCGCCGCCCAAAGCCTGTCGCTCCCGATAAATATCAATGTCGTTCCCGCGCGAAAAATAGATGCGCTCGAACGAGCACGAGGTGCGAGGGAGCGGGGCCGTGAATTGGTTTTCCGTAATCGTGCCGCGGCGTTTGATGACCACCGCGTGACCCGGCTTGACCTCTTTCACATCTTCGACCGCGAGATCGAACACCGTCATCAAGGGCGCGCGCTCCGAGGCAAATGCGACGACTTCATCATTCTGAAACCAAAAGCAGGGACGGATGCCTGAAGGATCGCGCGCGACGAACGAGTCGCCGTTGCCGATCATGCCGCAAAGCGTGTAGCCGCCATCCCATTTCTGTGACGCGCGCGTGATCACGCGCGTGACATCGAGATCCTCGCTGATGCGGCGCGAAAGATCCTCGCCCGTCAGATCGCGTTTGCGGAGGAAGCGGTAGATGTCCTCGTGTTCCTCATCGAGAAAGAAGCCGATTTTTTCGAGGATCGCCTGGGTGTCCGTCGCGTAGATCGGGTGCTGGCCCATGGCGGTCAGCGATTCGTTCAACTCCGTCGTGTTCGTGAGATTGAAATTCCCGCAGAGCGCCAGATTCCGCGTCGGCCACGGGCTGCGACGGAAAAACGGATGACACGAGCTGAGATTATAGCCGCCGCTGGTGCCGTAACGCAGATGACCGAGCAGCAACTCGCCGCCGAAGTCGAAATGCTTCTTCACGGTGTCGGCGAACTCCGGGTGGATCGTGCCGGCGTCGACCTTCTCGTTATATTGGTCGAGCAAGGTGCGGAAGATCTTGTCCAGCGGGTTCGATTTCACGTTTCGCTCGCGAAACATGAAGGGATCGCCCGGCGAGACATCGAGTTTCACGCAAGCCACCCCCGCGCCATCCTGGCCGCGGTTGTGCTGCTTTTCCATCAGGAGGAAAAGCTTCGTGAAGCCCCAGAGCGGCGTCCCGTACTTCTCCTGGTAGTAAGAAAGTGGTTTCAGCAGCCGAACCAGGGCGATGCCGCATTCGTGCGTCAGCAGCGCATCGCGCCGCTCTTCGAAGTCGTTATCGGGCGGCGGAATGATCTCGTTCATAGGCGCAGGCCGGCCTGGTCGGCTTGTCCGGAACAAGAGAGCAGGGCGAGGGCTGGCGTTTCAGCGGCGTTGATCGTCACGGGCGATAAGGGAACCAATTCCGAGGAGACGGCCCCAATGGTCAACGGCTTTTCTCTTCGCCCCGCGTCTTAAGCCGAAACGATGTTTGATCCGGGTGGTCGTAACCAATCATCGGGCCCTTCGAGACATCCCTCTTCGCTTGATTGACCGCTGGAAGAATTTGGTGAGCATCCAATTTTCAACCATGTTGATCCTGCGCGGCTCGCCCGCCTTCTCCCAGTTCCGAATCCAAAAACTGCTTGAAAGCCTCGCCGCCACCGGAATCGCCGCCCGTGCGCTCACCGCTCAGTTCGTTCATGTCGTCGATTTGACCGGCGCTCTCTCCCCCGCCGAGCAGGGCGTTCTCGAAAAACTGCTCACGTACGGGCCGAGTCGCGACGCCCAAACGATCGAGGGCGTGCAGCAAATCGTCGCGCCGCGCCCCGGCACGATTTCTCCGTGGTCGTCGAAAGCGACCGACATCGCGCACACCTGCGGCCTCACGAAAGTGAAACGCATCGAACGCGTCATCGCCTACACGATCGACGTCGGCGCGCCGGGCGGAACGCGTTTCCCGTTCTCAGTGCTGAAAGAGGAACAGCTCTGGACGCTCGGGGCGAAACTCCATGATCGGATGACTCAGGCTGTCTTCGGCGATCTCGCCGCCTGTGACACGCTGTTCCACCACGAAGCTCCTCGCGCGATGACCACCGTGCCCGTACTCGCCGCTGGTCGCGCCGCGCTCGTCACCGCGAATCAATCACTCGGCCTCGCGCTGGCCGACGATGAGATTGATTACCTCGTGAAGAATTTCACCGCGCTCGGTCGCGACCCGAACGACATCGAGCTGATGATGTTTGCGCAGGCGAACTCCGAGCACTGCCGCCATAAAATCTTCAATGCTACCTGGGAAATCGACGGTACCCCGCGCGACCGCTCGCTGTTCCAGATGATCAAGAACACCTACACGCTCCACAGCGAAGGCATCCTCTCCGCCTACAAGGACAATGCGGCCGTCCTTGCCGGCACGCCGGGCGGACGTTTCTACGTCGACCCCAAAAGCGGTGAATACGCCGCTCACCAGGAAGACATCCACATCCTCTGCAAGGTTGAGACGCACAATCACCCCACCGCCATCTCGCCGTTTCCCGGCGCGGCCACCGGCTCCGGCGGCGAAATCCGCGATGAAGGCGCGACCGGCCGTGGTTCAAAACCCAAGGTGGGCCTGACCGGCTTCACCGTTTCCAATCTCAAAATTCCCGGGGCGATTCAGCCCTGGGAAAAAGAAAACGGGAAGCCCGGTCGAATCGCGTCGGCGCTCGACATCATGATCGAAGGCCCGCTCGGCGGCGCGGCGTTCAATAACGAATTCGGCCGCCCAAACATCAACGGCTACTTCCGCACCTTCGAAGCCGAAGTGCCGAACGCCCGCGGGACGGAAATCCGCGGTTATCATAAGCCGATCATGCTCGCGGGCGGCCTCGGAAACATCAAAGCCGACCACATCAAAAAAGGCGCGATCAACCCGGGGGACCAACTTGTCGTCCTCGGCGGACCGGCGATGCTGATCGGCCTCGGCGGCGGCGCCGCGAGCTCGATCACGAGCGGCTCCGGCCATGAAGACCTGGATTTCGCGAGCGTGCAGCGCGACAACGCCGAGATGGAACGCCGCTGTCAGGAAGTGATCGATCGCTGCTGGGCGCTGGGCGACGAGAATCCGATTTCGTTCATTCACGATGTTGGCGCCGGCGGTCTTTCGAACGCGTTACCCGAACTCGTGAACGACGGTGGCCGCGGTGGTCGTTTCGACCTGCGCAAGATCCCCAACGACGAACCTGGTATGTCGCCGCTGGAAATTTGGTGCAACGAATCCCAGGAGCGCTACGTGATGGCCGTTCCGGCGGCACGGCTCGAGGTATTCAAGCAGCTCTGCGAGCGAGAACGCTGCCCGTTTGCCGTCGTGGGCGAAGCCAC
>JBDSSU010000280.1:0-4598 GCA_039928635.1 Opitutaceae bacterium
GAAAGGCCCGACGCCAGGCTTCACGCCGTTTTCCAGAAAATAGTTCAGGATGCTGGGCCATTGCGCAATATCGCCCGTGAGATCCGGCTTCATGCCGAAGCCATGACCGCCGGCCCTCAATCGAAACATGAGCCCATCTCCGCCGGCTTTGCGCCATGCATCCACGTAATCGCGACAGCCTTTCAGCCACGTGTCCCGGTCATCGGCCGCCATGATGGCGACGAGGCGCGAACGGGGGTGCGCGGGCGGCTGCACCGCCGGGGTCGTCGCGTCGGCAGCGATCTCTTCAAGATACGCCGGATACACCAGCACGACGTCGTCCGGCTGCTCACTTTCCCGCAACTCCTGCACCATGCGCGCGGCGAGATGACCTCCGGCCGAATACCCCATCACGATCCAGCGGCGGCCCTTGAGGCCGAACGCGGCGGATTTCCCCCTCAACAGCCGCCAGGCCGCCAACGCATCTTCCAAGGCGAGGTCGCGGGACTTCGCGCCTTGGCCCACGTGGTATTCCAGCATCGCGACATCGTAGCCGAAATTGTTCAGGCCAGCGGCCGTTCGCGCGCCTTCGTTCAGCACGTCGAGGATCCCGTAACCGCCGCCCGGAAAAAGAAGAACTGTCCCCTGCGGCTGTGACTGCGTCGTGCGGTTTACGCCCAGGGCCGGGGCGCTGAAGTTGCGCCCCAGTCCACGCTCGTTGGGCGCGTTTCCGGACGGAACCGGTTTACCTTCGAGTGAAAACCATTCGGTGCTGCTCGAGTCAGCTGCCTGAACGCACGGCGTCGCTAGGAGGGAAAGAACGCCCACCAGAACGCAAAGTCTGCGGATTTTTGAACACATAAATAGGCGATCGACGAGCCACCCCGACTCACGGCGCGGGCCGGAGCTTTTCGATCAAATAAACCGCGATGCTCGGGTGCATGACATCAGGCGCGACCGGATAGACCAGCTCGCATTCCACGTTCAACTCCTTGAGTCTTTCCTGCAGCTTGACCCCGAAATTCGTGGAATGCGTTGCGTCCGGTTGCGGGAGACCTAGGCCCGGTGGAGTCGGATAGATCAGGTAGATCGGCGGGTCATCGCGGCTGGCGTGTTCGCTCGGCGAATATTGCGCTGCCGCGATGTCGCTCTCGCTCGTGATGTCGAGCTTCAGCGCGCGAAGGTTTCAGCAAGGGACGCGCCGGCGCCGGCACCGGTCACCAGGGCGATTTTTTTGTGAGGGTAAACTTTAGACCGAGACTCGCGCGTCTCGCACTCAGCGGCGCGGACCCGCTGCCGCTGGCGGGATCGACGAGACGAGGTCGATCACGGCCTTGTCATGGTTGAACCGAACTTCGCTCTTGTTATTGAAAACCATCGTGGCGCCTTTCTCCTGCGTATAAGGCGCCCATTGCGGCAATTCGCGGCAGTTGGGATTGCCGGTCTTCACGAAGCTGATCCAAGCGGAACTCATCTTGTCCGCCAACGCGTAGGCATCTGCGCCCCCACCCGTCATGGAACGAGCCATGGCAATGTTGTTAAACATGAAGGGCAGCTCCATGCCGTGACACGCGCCCAGGCTCCCGTCGTTCACCGGCGACTGCCATTCAAACAGGTACACGTAGGCTGGCGCCCCATCCTGTGAGCTCTTCACGGCCGCCTGTTTGACGACGTTGGTGCGGATCGTGGTCGTCAGCATGTGCTGAGGCTGATTGTCATTCGGGTAAGCCTGCTTGTAGGCCGCGATATACTTTTCAACATTCTCCGCGCCGTATCGCTGAGCGAGCGCTACCTTCACCTGCTCGATCGTCTGGGGAGTGATGATCGCACGGTTGTTGTATCCGAACTCGTTCAGATTTGAGCCGATCAACATGGAGACGTTCTTCGAAAACTCGGCCGGCTTGGGGTCGAATGGGTTTTGCGTCACGTATTTGCCATCGACCGTCGGGCCGACCCCGCCTCGACCGGAAGTGCGCCCGGACTCCCTCAGGATCGTCCCCGCCCGCTGCTCGGCCGCCACCAGCTCGGCATAGGTGACGCTGTTCAGCTTATCCGTGCTTTCAGGAGTGGCGCCGAGCGCCTGGGCAAAGGCCAGGCCCAAGGCCTTGGTGGCTTCGCCCGCTCCGACGGTAAGCGTGGAACCGCTTTGGACGATGGCCCGGTGGAAAAGCCCCGCCGCCGACGGCATCGCCATCAGAGTTGAAACCTTGCCGCCCCCGCCCGACTGCCCGTCGATGGTGACGGCATTCGGGTCTCCGCCGAACTTGGCGATGTTGTCGCGGACCCACTGAAGCGACGCGACCAAATCCTGCATGCCGAGGTTGACCGAATCGGCGTATTTCCCGCCCAGCCCCCGCAGGTCCAAATAGCCGAGAATATTCAGCCGGTGATTGACCGTGACCACGACGATGTCGCCCTTCGCGGCCAGCGAGCGCCCATCGAAGAAAGGGAGTTGGTTGGCCGAGCCGCTGGAATAGCCGCCGCCGTGAATCCATACCCACACGGGGCGTTTTGCGTCGGCCTTCAGGCCTTTCGTCCAAACATTCAGGACGAGGGAGTCTTTTTCATTCATCGGTTCACCGACGAATCGAAATCCGAAATTGTAGTCGCTTTGTCCGCTCCAGCCCGAACCCGGAGACTGCATCGCTCTGGGGCCGAAGATGGTGGCTTGGCGAACGCCGGTCCATTTGTCGGGCGCCTGCGGCGGCATGAAGCGGTCTGCCTTCGCATAGGGGATGCCCTTGAAGGCGAAGATGCCGTCGTCGATGTATCCCCGGACGTCACCGTGCTGCGTGGAGACGATTGCGATCTTCTCGCCCGAGGTGATCGGGCCGGGCCGGGGTTGGGCCAGACCATGGGTGGCCAACATGACTACCGCGGCGGTAACTAGCGTAAATCGATGAATCATCTGATGAGCCTCCTGAGTTTGTTTATCGTGCCACTGTTGGCGGTTATAGGACGGAAAAAACGAGTGCTTACGACCGGAGTGGTTGCAGCGGCATTGAGTGGATCAACCTGCGAGTCCCGGTAGTCGGCCCGTACTGTCGCCATGCCGTTCCGGATTTACCCCCATCCGGTCCATCAGCGAAAGCCAGAGATTGGCCACCGGAGTCTCCTTCGGATACATGATGTGGCGCCCTGGGCTCAGCGTACCGCCACCTTTGCCGGCGAGGATGATCGGAAGATTCCGGTGGTCGTGCCGAACGCCGTTACCGTTGCCATTTCCAAACACGACCATCGAGTTGTCGAGCAAGGTGGCGTCGCCTTCCTTCACCGACTTCATCTTCTCCAGGAAATAGGCGAACTGCTGGACGATGTAGTGATCGATTTTGCAGACCTTCTCGATCTTCTCGGCATTTCCGGCGTGATGGGTCAGGCCGTGGTGCTCCTCCGGGATGCCGATCTCGCTATATGTCCGCCGGCTCTGCTCGACGCCGAGCGTAAACGTGCTGATGCGGGTTACATCCTGGCGGATCGCCAGAATCTGCAGGTCAGCCATGAGGCGGAAGTGATCCTTGAAGGTTTCCGGAACGCGCACGGGTCGTTCGATGCCGGGAGGTAACGCCTTGAGATCGGACGGGGGCGCATCCAGGCGCCGCTCGATCTCGCGAATCAAGGTCAGATATTCATCCATGCGATCGCGGTCGTCGACGCCGAGCTGGCGGTTTAGTCGCTTCAAGTTCTCGCGGACAAAGTCGAGGATGCTGCGGTTATAGGTTTCCTGCTGATCGCGGGACTCCCGACTGTGATCGGAGGCTTTCGCGCTTCCGAAGAGGCGGTCGAAAACGATGCGCGGGTTTACCTCCTTGATCGCCGGCGTGGTTTCGTCGCGCCACGAAACATTGTTGGAGTAAATGCAGGCGTAGCCCGGATCGCAGCCGCCTTCCATGCGACCGTAGTCGAGGCCGAGTTCAAGCGAAGGGAAACGTGTGCGGTTGCCCACGGCCTTGGCCATCACTTGATCCATGGAGATGCCAGCCTGGATATCGTCGGTCGCCGTCTTGCGGATGCGGACGTTGGTGAGAAAACAGCCCATCGCTTTCGCATGGTCGCCGACGGTGTCCAAGGTCGCGGGCAGGCACGCCAGATTGTTCAGGATCGAGAGATCGTTCCGGTAGGCTTCGAGCGGAGCCAACGTGCGCGACATCGTGTAATCGGCCCCCTCCGTGCCGGGATACCAGGCCGGAATGTGCACGCCGTTTGGAATATAAAGCAGCAGCATGCGATTCAGTCCGGGCGCTGAGACCAGAGGGCCGTCGTCAACGGACCCGGTCAGCGGCGTGGCATCGACGGCGGCAGCGGCGGCAGTTGGCGTCTGCCCGTGCAAGGCGCGCGGAAACATTGCCTCGAGGAACGGCAGCGCAATCGTCGCGCCCATCCCTTTGATAACGGCGCGGCGGGAAATCGGGTTCCGAAGAGCGAGGTGCATGTGGACGGAGTGGGAGGTTTCGATCGGGGCGGTCAGTTCGCTGAAACTTTTACTGTCGGGGCAGAGGCGATACTTTCGCTCGCGCTGCCCTGGGCGTGCTGGAACGGATAACTCTTCACCAAATTAAGGATGATGCTGGCGAAGCGATCGCCGTCGCGAGCGGTTGCCGCGCAAATCTCGTCGACCGCAC
>JBDSSU010000281.1:0-5338 GCA_039928635.1 Opitutaceae bacterium
CGAACTCCGCGAAGCCTGCTCTCTTGCGCGCCAATTCCAGCGGAAGTGCTGCTTCCCGGCGTCGAGGCGCTGGCCGCACGGCGAGCCAGGTTCGCAACTTTGCACCCACAAAAAAATGCACTCCAGCGGGGAGCGGGAGTGCATGAACCATCGAAGGCCACAGCAGCGATATCGCTGCCGCGGGATTACGGGAGGGGCGCTTAGAAGTCGAAGGTCGTCGACACGAAATACGTGCGTGGATCCTTGATGCGATATTGAGCTGGTGATCCGTCCGCGTTGAACAGGATTGCCTGCAGTCCGCCGCTCTCGGTGATGTCGCGAACATTCAGCTGCACCTTCACCCGTACTTTATCGGCGAAGGCTTTTCGCGTGTAAGAAACCCACAGATCGATGTGGGTCTCGGCCGGCAAGTAAATCGGCCGCGCGAGATCGGGATAAACGATCGCGGATTGCCCGGGAGAAGGATGCGCGTACCGAGCCGGGTTGGTTTCGCCGTAATAACCCGCCACCGCCTTGTCCTGCCAACGAAGACTTCCGCCAACTCCCAGCCCCTTCAGTTTTCCCTGGGAGAAATTGTAGCTCGACAGGAACGTCGAACTCCACTCGCGGAGGTTGGGGGATTTGGCACCCTGCTGGGAAATCAGCTGGAAAAGTCCCGGTTCGACAATGCTGGCGTAGGTCGCGCTTGGGGAGCCGGTCTGGCCTGTGGTATTCGATCCAGCGTCACCGCTGAATCCATAGCCGGTCCAATATTTCCCAAGATACATCTTGTTTCCGTTGGCCAGGGTATACTCGGTCTGGAGGTCAGGCGCGACCAAGGCTTCCCACTGGGGTTTCCGAAACGCGATCCACGCACTCAGTTCTCCGAGCGCTTTTTCGTAAGTGGCGAATTGCTGTCCAACGGTCAGCTTCATCGTCCAGCTTCGCGTCGGGTTATAGGTGAGTTGGAGCTCCTTACCCTTGGAGATGTTGGTCGAGGTGCCTTGGGGCCCACCAAAGGCCGGCCAGCGTTCGTCGAGGGCGAAAGGCAGACCCCACAGGGCCTGAATTTCCGCGGCCATCTGGGCGGTCAATGGATTGTTCGTGTTGTTATCAAAGTCCGTCGCCGACGGATTCTGTCCATTTCGGACGCGCACCACTTTCCGGGCCCAGTCCAAACCAGAACTGTTGTCGATGCGGACGGTGCGGCCCGTCACCGTACTGGCGATCGCCGCGGGAGAGTTTTCATCGGTGGCTTCATACCAGTTCAAGCGGGCGACGAGCTTGTTGTTAAACATGCTGATGCCGAAACCGTAGTCTTTGCCGTGGCCCTGGGGCTTGCCGAGGGGGGTGCCGAAGAAGTCGTATTGGATTGAGGGAGGCGCGTTGAAGTTGCTGGATTCGTTGTAGTGGAAACTCGAACCACGCAGGAGATTCGCCCAGACCTTTCCTTTTTCTGCTGCGTCATCGATCGCCTTCCAACCGAGGAACGGCTTAACCACCCCACCGAGCGTCTTCGTGCTGCCCTGAACATAAAACGGATTCCCGAGAATCCCGGCATATTCGTCCGTGCCAGAACCATAAGGATAAAGCGCCGCGGTGACGGGCTGTGGGCCTTTCTGCCGGATTTTCAGGCGATCGTCACGCCAGCCAAAGGTCGGGAGCAAGCGATCGTTGAAAAAATAGCCCTGCCAGGAGAAGCTCTTTGAATCGATTTTCTTCGCCGTGACGCCGTTCGCGTTTCCGGCATAGAAGGCGTTATTGGCGAAGTTCATCTCCGCATTCGAAAAGCTCTGCGTATTCCAATTATAGAAACGCAGGGTGGCTTGTTCGGCGCCGCCAAACCTCGGCGCTCCCGGCGTTTCGATGCCTTGAGTCACCGCGCCATTCGATCCTCCTTTGCCCAGATAGTAGTAACGAGCAATGGTCGAGCTGCCCGACCAATTGAAAGCGGCGCCGGTGGTCGCGGCCGCCGGGAGGAAGCGAGGGTCACCGCCATTGAAGGATAAACGATAACGAAGGTTGTACAGGGTATCGAGCTGCCGACTGCCCAGCCCCACGAACCGATGTTTGCCCAAGTGCCGGGTCCAGTTCTGATTCTTCGCGAGATTCAGCTCGTAGGCCAACATGGCGCGCATGTTGTTGTTGGTCTGCGGACGGGAAAAATCGTCCGCCTGCCAATCCTGAACATAGGGCGAGCCATAATAAGGATTGGGCGAACCATCCAAAAGTTTGAGGTTCGTGTCGACGAACAGTCGAAGCGCGTCGTTCACCTGACCGAGACCGTAGTGGTTCCGCTCCCGCATCTCCTGCCGGAACCAGCCCACTTGGAAGTTCAAGTTCGGCAGGATCTGCTGCTGAAGCTCGATGTTATACGTGTTCGCGTTCTGCGTGCCGTAGTTGGCACCCTGAATGTTATATTTCTCCCAGTCGTAAATCGATTTGTCGGTCACGGATACCTCGTACCAAGTCCCGTATTGCGTGGCACCGGTACTCGCGGGCGGACGCGGACTCGGATTAAGCTCCGACGTCGTGTAGCGGGCCGAAGCAGCCAGCCATTGAGCGGCGGTGCGAGCGGCCGCTGCGGGTGCCGCGTAGAGTGACAGCGGGAGGGCGGTAGCGCCACCACCCGCCAACGCGCTATCAACCCAGAAATCCACGATCCGCCCGTCGTCGTACCTGATCCGTTGACGACCCGGGAACCTGATACCGGGGATGTAGAAGGCCGAGGTCGTGCCATTGATCGCGCCATCGCCCACCGGGCTAACCGCCGCCGAAACAAAACGCGGATCGAGCGTACTGATAAGATACGGTCCCTTAACCTCGCCGGTCGCCATGATCGTGACCATTTGGGTGGTGGGATCCCAAGACGGTCTTCCGGCGTTTCTCCACGGAGTAACAATATCCGTGGGCATCGCGAAATTCGGCCGGTTGTTGAAGTTGTCGTAGTGCTCGTAACTCGCGGTGAGCTTCGTCCTCGAAAAGGGCTTGTAGGTCATCGCAATGGTCTGCCGCCGAGTGGTCTCCGAGGAAGGCTTCCGCTGGAAACCTTTCTCGTCGTACAAGGCAGCGGCGAAAAACGCCAGTTTCTGGCCGACGGGCACGTTGGTGCTCAAGCTCGCGCGCCACGCGCCAAAGCTCCCGGCGCGGAAATTCACCGTGGTGTGTCGCTGGTTCAACGCCGCTTCACTTGTGGATTGATTGACCACACCGGATGCCGCGCCCGCACCAAAGAGCAGCGAGTTCGGCCCTCGGCTGATTTCGACGGAGTTGGTATTGTAGCTGTCGAAAATCAGGCGCGAGAGGGTGGGATAACCGTTCTGCGAAGTATCGGCTGCGCCGAGTCCGCGAACCCGGTTCGCCGTTGCGATGCCGAACGGAATACCATCGTCGTTGCTATAACCCGCGATACCGTCGCGAGCAGTCCCGCGATTGATGAGGCTCGGGGTATAGGTGCCGGCACCTTCCGTGTTCGCCTCGTACAGAAACACGTCGTTGATATCGACCGCGCCGGTGTCTTCGAGCTGCTGTTTGGTGACGACCGTGATGGAGGCCGCCAAATCGCCGATGTTCGAATTGAGACGGCTCCCGAACAAAGTGTTTTGCGCGTAATAACCGGAGTCTTTGTCCGAAGTGACGGTAAATGGGTTCAGGGCAATCACGCCATCGCCCGGCGCCGAAGAAACAGCCCCGGCCGCTTTCGCGCGATCCGCCTGCATCGCAGCAGTCTCGTCGGCATCAAGGACGCCGTTACTGTTTCTATCATATTGAGCGAGATTCCTCGCATCCTCACTGGGGGTGGTGGAGGTAGGAGCCCGTTGCGCCCACGAGGGGTTGGCAACGGACAACGCGCAGAGTTGCAGCAAGAGCAGCCGCAATGGCATGGGTGGGCTTTTCGTTTTCATACGATCGGAGGATTTGGCGGTTTGATGAAACACCCCGATCCGAGCAAGCGCGTGCGCGATGAAACTGCGTGCTCTAAAGCAAGCGCGCGGAAAAATCGCACGACGAGGGCGGAGACCGAGGGGTTGGGTGGTCACGAAAAGAGTGAGGAAGCATCCTCAAGCAACTCCCCCGAGCATTTGACAGTCCGCGATAATCCCGAAAGCGGATGATCGAACCCTGAAACGTTCTGTTTCGCGGCAAGTCCACTTCCGCTTGAGATGATAGTTGTCCCTCGCCGCCCCTTGCCGGGTGCACTCGGTAGCTGGCTAGCTCTGCAGATCATACGTCGCTCAATGCCGGGTTTGCTTCGACGGACATCGAGCGCCCCCTATGCCAGTCTAGGCGTAGCTGCCGCCCTGCGTCAGACCCAGCTCCCTACGACGACGCTTGCGATCGACGGCCGCATTCCGCTCGTAGCCGCTGCGACGATGTTCTGCCAGCGGGTCAGCTGGCAGCTTGTGCGCTTTGCGCCAAGCAGCGAGGGCCGGGGCAACGTCGGTGAAAAAGGCGCGCTTCAAAATCAGTTCTGCGTCCACCACGTTATTCTTTTCCTGCGCTCGGCGGAGAGCGTCGTGGTTCACCAGTGCTGCTTTGGCATAAAGCTCCTGCGCCATCACGACGGTCTGGATCGTCGCTTCGATCTTGGGCTTCTCGTTGTGCGATTGGTCGATCATGTAGGCGATCTTCGAAGCGCGGCCACGTTCGAAAGCAAAAAAATGGATTTCGTGGAAGATCCGAAAGACCTGATAGGGATCGATCGAACCAAGGGTCAGATCGTCGTCCGCGTAGCGGCGGTCATTGAAATGGAAACCCCCGAGCATGTCCTCATCGAGCAGGAAGGCTACGATCTGTTCGATGTTCTGCGCGGCGTAATGATGCCCGGTATCAACGAGCACCTTGGCCCGGGGACCGGCTTTCTTGGCATGGAGGTAAGCCATGCCCCAGTCGGCGATGTCAGTCGCGTAAAACGCCGGCTCAAACGGTTTGTACTCCACGAGCATCGTCTGCTTCGGGCCGAGTTTCTGGTGCAAGGCCCGCAGCGATTCTTCGAAGAAGTGTTTACGGGCGCGGAGATTCCCCTGCCCCGGATAATTCGTGCCGTCGGCGAACCAGAGTGAAACGTATTCGCTGCCGACCGCCTGCCCAATGGCGGCAGACTCGACGCAATGGGCGACCGCCTTGGCGCGAACTGCGGGATCGTTGTGGCCGAATGAACCCCACTTGTACTCCTGGTCCTGAAAAAGGTTGGGATTAATCGAGCCAATCTTGACGCCGTATTGGCGCGCGAGCCGGGCGACCGCCTTGGGATCTTCCCCCGGTTTGAAATCCCAGAGGACGTGCACCGCTACCGTGGGGCAGCAACCGGTGAGCGCGTTGACCTGACCGGCATCGGCAAGTTTGTCACCGAGGTCGA
>JBDSSU010000282.1:0-9661 GCA_039928635.1 Opitutaceae bacterium
TCGATCACGCTTGGAGTCCCAATGCACCCGCTGACACCGGAATCGCAGCAGTGACGATGAAAGCATCTATGGCCGGACTCGGTCTACTTTTCTTTATTCCCCTTGCGATTGGATTGTTCGACACGCGAATTCGGACACCCGGACATGTTGAGGAAGGGCTGCAAGAGCCTCTGCTTGGTGCGGTCAAGCGCATGCGAAAAATGGGCGAGACCCAACGCGCACAGGTATTTCGACTTCAGAAAGAAAAAGATCTCGCTGAGGCTTACTTGGGGATTTTTAGTGAGATCGAGGTCCGTTCCGCGCTGGGGTTCCCTAAGACCTTGCTGATCACCAGCAGTGTTCCCGCCGAAGGCAAGAGTCTGCTCTGCAGTAATCTGGCAGCTGTCTTCGCATCACATAAACGTCGTACATTGCTCGTCGACTGCGATCTTCGTCGACCCACGTTGCACCGTTATTTCGGTGTGAAAGTAGATACGGGTTGGGTGCAATGGCTTGAGGCCCCGGCGGCTTCTCGCCCCACGACCCCACTTGGCATTGTCGCCGTTTCGGAGGATCTGCACCTTCTACCTGCGGGTCGCACGCCAGGTAATCCGACTGAACTCCTCGACCGCCTAAGCCGTCGCGAAACGCTTCAGCCGCTTTTGCAGAATTACGATATAGTGATCTTCGACACACCTCCCGCGGCAGTTTTCCCGGACGCCCTGCTTCTCGCACGCAGCTGCCACGAGATGATTTATGTCTGTCGCTATCGCACGGTTCGACTTTCCGTGGTGAGGAAGGTCCTCGAACGCTTCCAAGACTCCGGAGTCTCAACGCTGGGAGTTGTGCTGAATCAGCTGCCCGAAGCCAAAGCACGCAGCTATGGCTATCACGGCTACGGTATGCAGTCAGCCGAGTATTACAAAGCGTACGCCGAAAAGCCGGAAGCTTGAGCAACATGAATGACGGCGCCGCCGGTGGGGAACTCGGACGGACGCCTCCCCACGAACCCGGTGCGTGGACGAAGCTCATCTCGCGTTCTCCGCTGCTTTAATTTTTCAACAATGACCAAGATACAATCGACCTACGAGGTCGTGATCCGGCCGAAACAACCATGGCTGCATTTCGACTGGCGTGGCTTGGTGCAGTACCGCGACCTTTTTTTCGAAATGGTACGACGGGATTTCTCTGCCCGCTATAAACAGACCATCCTCGGGCCAGCTTGGTTCGTGATCAACCCGCTGATCACGACGGTTATCATGATACTTGTCTTCAGCAAAGGACTCGGCGTACCGACCAATGGAATTCACCCGGCACTGTTTTTTCTAGGAGGGCAGTTGGCTTGGGGTTACTTCTCTCAGGTTCTCGGCGGCACGGGGAATACCCTGAGCGGCAACGCGCACCTCTTCGGAAAGGTTTATTTCCCCCGGCTAATTGTCCCGTTTTCGGTCGTCGCCTCGAGTTTAATCTCGTTCGCCATCCAGCTCGCATCGCTGGCGGTCGTTTACGGATTCCTCGTGACGTCGGACCCTACCGTGACTTCGCGTCCGACTGTGTGGTTGCTAACGATGCCGTTGATCATCCTCCACACCGCCGTCCTCGCACTGGGCACCGGCCTGATTCTCTCCGCGATTTCGGCGAAATATAAAGATTTTGCCCATCTTACCACATACCTGCTGCAGATCTGGTTCTATGTTTCTCCGATCATTTATCCACTTTCAACGATTCAGGAAAAGTATCCGCAATGGCAATGGGTCCCGATGATCAACCCGATGACCTGCATTCTCGAAAACACTCGGGCGGTCTTGTTCGGTTCCCAAGGAGTCACTGCCCCGCAGTACGCGATATCGGTCGCGATCAGCGTGGTGACACTCGCCATCGGCGTACTCGTCTTCCAACGCACCGCCCGCACGTTTATCGACTACGTCTAAGCATGTCCCGTCCCATCATCGAGGTTCGCGGCGTTTCCAAACGGTATCAGTTAGGGCGCATCGGCATGACGACTTTTCGCGACGAATTGCAGCGGCTCATGGGAAAAGCGCCCAAGGCCGCTGCGAGTCGGGAATTCTGGGCCTTGCGCGATGTTAGTTTCGACATCGAGGCCGGCAGCATAATTGGCATTATCGGGCGCAACGGCGCCGGTAAAAGCACCTTGCTTAAAATCCTCAGTCGCCTGACTGAGCCCACCACCGGCGAGATCCGGATCCGCGGCCGGGTGGCCAGCCTGCTGGAAGTCGGAACAGGCTTCCATCCAGAGCTGACCGGACGCGAAAATATTTTCCTAAACGGGACCATCCTCGGCATGACCCGCGCGGAAATCGTCCGAAAATTCGACGAGATCGTGGCGTTTGCGGAGGTCGAAAAATTCATCAACACCCCGGTGAAACGATATTCGAGCGGCATGTATGTGCGCCTGGCGTTCGCAGTCGCCGCCCATCTTGAACCGGAGATCCTCATCGTTGACGAAGTGCTGGCCGTCGGCGACGCGCAGTTCCAGCGGAAATGCCTCGGGAAAATGGAATCGGTTTCACGCCTCGAAGGTCGCACCGTGCTTTTCGTAAGCCACAATATGGCGGCCGTGAGCCAGCTCACCACCCATTCGATTGTGCTGAAATCCGGTCAGGTGCAATTCGTCGGGGCAACCAGCGCGGCCATCGATCGCTATGTTGAGGAGTTCGAGACTCTGCTGATCCGTAGCTATGCCGTTTCCGACCTGCCCCGCAAATGGCCGGGGTCAGGAGACGCTCGGATCAAGAGCCTCTCGTTCCTCCGCAACACGCCCATCTTCGAACACTCGGAGGACCTCGCATTCGAAATCGAACTCGTCGTTCGCCAGCCAATCTCGACCCTGCGAGTCAGCACGACCGTTTTTTCCTCCAACAGCGCGGCGGTGGGAGGGAGCTTTGGCACCGAGATGCCTTTCCGCGCTACCGCCAACGATCGGAAAACCGTTCGCGTGAAACTTCCGCACCCGTCGCTGGCACCCGGCCGCTACTATCTGGATATTGCAGTCGGCCGAGGCGATTTTACTGGCGAACGTGTCGAGTACGACATCGTCACCGAGGTGCTTTATTTCGAAGTGCTGCCACCCAAAACGGCGGGCGGAAATCTCGCCCGCTGGGAATCTGGCTGGGGCACCGTGATTCTCCCGGCCCTGCAATGCGAGCCGATCTGAGCATCGAGAACTTCCGGGGAGCGCTCCCGGCGCAAGTGCGGGCGGTCTCATTCGATGTTTTCGACACGGTCGTAACTCGGACGTTTGCGAGACCCGCCGACCTTTTCGTGGAGCTAGGCTCGCGTCTCCTTGCGCAAGGCTTAGTTGGCCTCTCTCCCGCGCGGTTCGGGCGATTGCGCGTCCTCGCTGAAGCGGAAGCCTGCGGGCGCCGCGACGATCACGAAACTAACCTTTCCGAGATCATGGAGTGCCTCGGCCAACGCTTGGGCTGGCAGGCGCCCGCGCGCGCACACGCCCTTGCGGCGGAACTCGCCCTCGAACGCGAAGCCATCCGGCCGGTGACTCCGATTCTCGCCTGGATCGCGGAGGCGCGTCGCGCGCAAAAAAAAATCGTTTTTGTGAGCGACATGTACTTGTCGTCCGAGTTTCTCCGCGAGCTGCTGGTCGCACACGCCATCGCGCAGCCCGACGATCCCATTTTCGTTTCCAATGAGCATCGCGCTTCCAAAAGCGCCGGCACGATCTTCCCCCGCGTCGCGGAAGCGCTAAAGATTTCACCCTCCGAACTCCTTCATATCGGTGATAATGAGCATTCCGACGTGGCCATGGCGCGGAAGGCCGGGCTGCAGGCGCGACAGATCACTACCACGCTCCTCGGTGCGATCGAGCGCAGTTACCTCCCGTTCGGCCCGGACCTCGACGGATTGTCCGCCCAGATCGCCGCCGCGGCTCGCCTCGGCCGCATCAACTCTTCACTCGCAGCCAGCGATCAGGCCCTCTGCGAAATCGGTGCCGGATTGCTTGGTCCCCTGCTTACGGCATTCGTGCTTTGGAGTTTTCACCGTGCGCGGCAGGCCGGCTTGAGGCGCTTGTATTTTGTATCCCGTGACGGCCAGGTGATTCGTGAAATAGCCCTGGCTCTCCAAGCCCGCATGCCCATGTTCGCGGATTTCGATTGTCGGTATCTCTACGGCTCGCGCATCGCCTGGCATCACGCATCTCTTACGGCACTCACGCCCCGGCATCTCCGCTGGCTGCTCAACCCCCAGCCGATCGTGCACGCCGGCATTCTTGCCCACCGGCTTGGCGTCGAACAAGAAGTCTTGACGCGTTGCCTGCAGGCGACTGCCGCATCCCACCTCTTGGCAAAACAAAGCTGGGACGCAAATGACCTCGCCCTTCTCACGGAAATTTTGCCTCACTGCGGGGACGAACTACTGTCCGCCGCCGGCGCGCCCGCGCGCGTTCAACTCGCCCGAGCATATTTAACTCAGGAAGGACTGTTTGACGGCACACCGTGGGGCGTGGTCGAGCTCGGCTGGTCTGGAAGTATGCTCACGTCATTATGCGAAGCGCTCGGTCATCCGGCCAGACTCGACGCCTTTTACCTGTGTCAGACTCATGAGGATCCCGACCTGCCGGCGGCGGTGCGGCTGGAAAGCTTCTTGATGAAACCAGAAGGTGCGCAACCTGTCTTTGTCCGTCACCTACGCCTAGCCGAGATGATCGAAGCGATTACGGCGGCCGATCACCCGACCGTGCTCGGGTATCAGAAGAACGGGTCCTCGATTGGCCCCCGGCTTAAAAAAAACACGATCCCGATGTGGACTCCTGCCGCGCTCGCCTCGCTTCGCGGCGGAGCGAGTGGGTTTTTACAGGCCATCGACACCGGAACTCTAGAATCGCTGCGCGCGACAACCGCGGTTCCCATCGCGGCATGCTGCCTCGCCTTTCATTTGCTCAGCGTTCTTTCCCGGTTTGCCGTCGAACCGACAAGGGAACTCGCGACACCATTCACCCGCTGCAGTTTTTCGGAGGACCCGGCCGACGAGCATCGTCGAAATTTCGCCGAGCCGCTCAACCTCTGGACAGCCCTGTCCGATAAACCTTTTCGCGCGGATGAGCTTTGGCGGGAAGGCTCTCTCGTCTGCTCCTCCGGAACCGCTCAAGCGTTGGTACGCGGTGGGCTTCCCAATGCTTTCCGCCACTTGAAAAATCGTCTCTCCCCGAGCTAGCCGAATTAGCGAACGCGTCTGCATGTTTGAAACGCCGATCATCTACGTGTTGTTCAACCGCCCCGAATTGACGCGGCGAACGTTCGCGGCGGTCCAGAAGGTGCGCCCGCATCGCCTTTATCTCATCGCTGATGGGCCACGTGAGCACAGTCCCACTGACGCCGCTCGTTGTGCGGAGACGCGTGCGGTCGTTGAAAGCATGCTCGATTGGAAATGCGAGGTAACGCGGGATTACTCCACCGCCAACCTGGGCTGCGGCCGCCGCCTTTCGTCAGGCCTGACGTCGGCTTTCGCACTGCTCGGCGAGGCCATCGTGCTGGAGGATGACGTACTGCCCCATCCCGATTTTTTTGCTTTCTGCGAGGGAATGCTCGTCCGTCATCGACACGATTCGCACGTTCACGCGATTTCGGGTTTCCAGCCGCTGGATCGTTATGCCCCGGCGCAAGGTTTAGCGGTGGCCAGCACCTTCAACTGGATCTGGGGTTGGGCCTCGTGGCAGCGCTCATGGAAAGACTACTGTTTCGATCTCGATGCGCACTGGACGCAGCCGGGCATGCGGGAAAGCATCCGCTCATACGTCAGCGATGAATTCAACTTTCAGTGGCACGCGGGTAACTTCGACGTCTTGCTTAAAAACGGTGTCGACACCTGGGATTTTCAATGGAGCTACACGCTCCTTGCCCAACGTCGCGTTTCCCTCGTGTCCTCCGTCAACTTGATCGAGAACCTGGGCTTCGATGCCGACGCTACCCATACCCACCGGCAAAGCGCTTATCTTCGCAATTTGGGAATCCACGAAACGATTCGCGCGAACCGCGAACGTCCCACAAACCGGCCCGACCAACTTCATGATCGAATGTTTGGGCAGATTATTCATGCCGGTTCACGTGGAAAAATCGCCGCCCTTCGCTTCCTCGCGCGGTTTCCCGCGCTGGCGCGGATTGCATTGAAACATTAACGGGCTGTGACCGCTTCCATTCGCCAACTGCTCAAGCCGTGGGTCCGGGCAATCGGCAATCGCATTCGATTCCCCGGCACTCGGATCGGCGATTCGAGCCACCTCAGTGATGGGTGTCGCCTCGAAGCGTCGGTGACCGTCGGGAGGAATTGCCACGTTTTCGAGAGTAGCCTAGGCGGGGCAACTGTCCTCGGCGACGAGACCGTGGTCGGCCACCTCTCGACTATCGGGGGTTCGACTTTAGGCCGCGGGTGTCTAATCGAACGCAAAGTTGAGCTGTTCGGTTGTGCCCTCGCCGAACATGTGGCGGTTCAGCCCAAATGTGTTCTCACCAAATCAAGCATCGGCCGCTATTCGTATGTGGGGCGTGAAACCAGTCTGAACGAAGTCAACATCGGCAGCTTCGCTTCCATCGGTCCGCGCACATCCCTCGGTTACGGTGAGCATCCGTCTCACCTGATTTCGACCGCCCCCATTTTTTATTCCACTCGCCGCCAATGCGGAATGACCTTTGCCGCTGCGGACCACTTCGCGGAGAGAAAGCCGATCGTACTGGGCCATGATGTCTGGCTCGGCGCCCATGTCTTCGTGCGTGACGGTGTAACCATCGGCCACGGGGCCATCGTGGCCGCGGGTTCGGTCGTCACCAAGGATGTTCCGCCCTACGCGATCGTTGGAGGGGTTCCGGCAAAACTCATTCGCTTTCGGTTTTCTGAGGACGAGATTGCACGCATGCTCGCGCTGCGCTGGTGGGATTGGGACGAGCAGCGCCTGCGTGCCAGCCAACCCTGGTTTGTGCAAACCGATGTGGCGGCCTTCCTGAAGAACACTGGCGCCTGAACTCCTCGCGTGCTGATGCCTCTCCCTCTTATCAGCGTGGTCGTGCCGGCCTATAACGCTGCTCTTCATCTTCAAGCCGCGCTGGCAAGTGTCCAGACACAGACGTTCTCCGACTTCGAACTGATTATTGTCGATGACGGATCCACCGACCGCACCAAGGCCATCCTCGATCGGTTCGCTTCAACCGAACCCCGCCTGCGTGTCGTCAGTCGGCCCAACACCGGAATCGTCGGGGCGCTCAACGACGGCCTCGCTGTGGCGCGGGGCGAATTCATCGCTCGCATGGATGCGGACGACATCACCCTGCCCGCGCGTTTCGAAACCCAGCTGGCTTATCTACGCGCGCATCCCGAGTGCGGCGCTCTGGGGACCGACATTCTCTATACCGATCCGGAAGGCGATCCGCTGATTCGACATCGTCCAGCGCTCACCCATGACGCCATCGTGACTCAGCTTTTAGAGGGCAATGGCGGCGCTATCATCCATCCGACCCTTGTAGTTCGCCGCAAGACCATGGAAGAAATCGGGGGCTATCGGCCGGAAACCATGAATTTTCTGGAGGACCTCGATCTTTACCTGCGACTCGCAGATGTCGGCCAACTGGCAAACCTGCCGGACGTCCACCTCCACTATCGACAACACCTGAAGAGCATCAATCGCATGCCCGGGCCCCGCGAAGCGCTTAGGCTGCAGATCGTGAACCCCTACCGCGCACGGCAAAACCTTCCGCCGCTGTTACCGAGTCCACCAGACGTCGATGCTCCACAAAATCCCTCCGATTGGCGCCGGCATTGGGCGTATGACGCGGCCCGCGGTGGCCACTGGAAGTCAGCTCGGAAAAATGCCTGCCGCGCCTGCTTCGGTCGGCCGTTCGATCGCCGCAACTGGCAGGGCTTGAGCTATATGCTCTCCGCCGCACGCGCCGCCTCAGCGTGAATCCATTCCGGAAAGCCATCCACATTGTTATGGAGACCACGCGCCTTGACCGCTTGGTCGATGCCAGCGCCATCAATCGTCGGCGCGAACTCCGCCAGGCGCGACGATTCCCGATTGTGCCCGCGGCCCAGGCGAACGACTGGATCGCCGGGTTTATTGCCCGCGGCCAGCCCGGGGCATTCGCGAAAATCGGCGATCGCGAATGCTGCGCGCTCGCCGCTCACCTCGGCTTGCGCCAGTTCTACAAATACACGTGGGCCGCGCCTTCCTACGAGGAAGCCGAACTCTTTCAACAAGCGGGCGTCTTTCCGCCGACGCGGGAAACCTACCGCCGTTTCTGCGACATCTTTTTGGAACGCCTCGTTGCGCTCGATGGCTGCGCCGTCTGGCACAATCCGGGAGAAAGCCGCCTTCTCGCTTCGCATGCCCCACAGGCGCGCCGACTCGAACTCCAATCACTCGAGCCCTATTTTTTCGACGCACCTTGGTCCGCCGAGCTCGCCGGCAAACGCGTGTTGGTGGTCCATCCGTTTGCAGCGAGCATTCGCTCGCAATACGCGCACCGGACAGCGATCTGGGGAAGCCGGCCGGCCGTGCTGCCCTTGTTTGACCTTGAGATCATCCGCTCGCCGTACGGTTTCTCGCGCACGGATTTTGCCGACTGGTTCGAGATGCTCAGATGGCTGGAGCAACAGGTGGAGGCATTGTACCGCCGCGCCCGATTCGATGTCGCGCTGATCGGCTGCGGGGCCGCCGGCCTCCCGCTGACCGCGTTCGTGAAAAAGCTCGGCGCGATCGGCATCCACACGGGCGGCCCCACCCAGCTTTTCTTCGGCATCCGCGGCGGGCGCTGGGACAAAATGCCGGACTTCCAACGTTTCTTCAACGACGCCTGGGTTCGCCCCCAGCCCGGGGAAACTCCCTCCGAGGCCAAGAAGGTGGACAAGGGAGGTTATTGGTGAGTACACCCAAAAAATTCCTCCCCGATACCGTGTGGCCCACGGGAAAAATCGCGTTGCTCACGGTTTGGTTCGGAGAATGGCGGGGCTGGATCAATCTTCACTTGGAGTCATGTGCCCATAATCCCGATATTACTTGGTTTGTCCTTCACGACCAAACTACCCTGCCCGCACGACGACCAGCCAACGTCCATTTCGTAAAGACATCCTTCTCGGAGATCGAGGAACGGTGCCATCGCTCGACGAGTCGGAGCGTGTCGATCCCTACGCCCTACAAACTTTGCGACTACAAGCCACTGCTTGGTTGTTTTTTTCCCGAACTGATTCGTGACTTTGAATGGTGGGGATACTGCGACAACGATCTCCTGTGGGGCGACATTCGACGTTTCATCTCTGACGAAGATCTCGCCCGCTACGATATTATTACCTCCCACGTGTGTGCGATCCTAGGGCAGTTTACGATCTTTCGCGGCGTCGACTTGCCGCGGCGGCTCGTCTTCGAAATACCGGACATAGAAATTTTTCTGTCCGATTCGGACTACCGGGGCGTCGACGAACTCCTGATCGACAAATCCGCCCGTGCCGCCGAAGCCCGCGGTGAAATCGAAGTCTCCCGCCGCATGCTACAGGTTTGGGAGCGACTCTATGAGCCGTCGTGGGAAAAATGGGCGAGCGATCTCGAGACGGAACGCTTGGGTAGACCCGTAACGATCACCTTTTTGACCGGCTCGTGCGAATGGAAGGACGGCCGGGTTTTCCACCGGGAGACTGGCACTGAAACCATGTTCTTTCATTT
>JBDSSU010000283.1:0-4847 GCA_039928635.1 Opitutaceae bacterium
CGTGAGGACCGTGGAAACAAAATCGCCTGCGCCGGTCGTTCTGAGACGGGGGCCAACGGGAGGCGTTGGGTGATTCGTCCGATGAACGAATCCTTACCCACCCGATTGTCATCCTGAGCGAAGCGAAGGATCCAGCAGGAGCTGCGTACCCCATGGCCCGATGCGAGTGTCCCAGGGGGGCCTTCACTGCGTTCAGAACGACAAACCGGTTTGAAAACACTGCCTAGCTAGTCGAGGCAAACGCGTCGGTAGAGCGCTTCGTAACGCGGCACGATCACGGCGGCGGAGAATAATTCGCGGGCGCGGCGTCGGGCGACTTCGCCCATGGCGGCGCGCTTTGCCGGATGGGCGATCAACGCTTCCACGCTACGCGCGAGCGCGTCGGCGTCGCCCGCGGGTGCGAGCAGGCCGCTGACGCCGTCAGTCACCACTTCGGGAATGCCACCGACTCGCGTGGCGACACTCGGGCAGCCGAAATTCATCGCCTCGAGAATGCTCAGGCAGAAACTTTCCGTGTCAGAGGTGAAGAGACCAACGTCGGCCGCGTTCAGATAATCTTCGATCGCGCTGACGCGCTCCCGCACGATCACGCGGTCGGAGAGCCCGAGGCGTTTCACGTCCGCCGCAAACGGCGCAAAGTCTCCGCCGGCGAGGATCACGAGTTTGAAGGACTCACGGGGATGGATGCGCGCCGCCGTTTCCAGCAACAGGTCGATGCGTTTGAGCGGCCGGAGATTTGAGGCGTGCAGGACAAGCGCTTCGTTTTCACCGATGCCTAATTCCGCTCGGACGTCTTCGCGCGAACGCCGCGGCGGACTTGGCTCAAAAAAATTATGGATGACCTCGATGGGCCGGCTGACCGGAAGCAGCCGCATCGTTTCCTGCCGCAGAAATTCTGAAACGGTCGTGATCGCGTCGGAGCATTCGAGCGCATGCTGGATCGCCGGCCGGTAACCGGGGTCCTGCCCGAGCAGGGTGGTGTCGGTGCCGTGGAGCGTGGTGATCAGCTTGGGCCGCGCGTCCGGCGGTAGCATCGACTGCGCGAGGATGGCCGCGGTGGCGTGCGGCACGGCATAGTGCACGTGGAGCAGATCGAGATGATGATCTCGCGAGACCTCGGCCATTTTTACCGACAGCGGCAGCGTGTAGTCGGGATATTTGAAGAGATCGTAGTCGTTGACGACGACCGGGTGGAAAAACACGCGGGGCAAATTTTCCGCGACGCGGAACGGGCGTTCGTAGCTGATGAAGTGCACCTCGTGCCCGCGCTCCGCGAGTTCCTGTCCAAGCTCGGAAGCGAGGATGCCGCTGCCTCCGACGGTGGGATAGCAGGTAATGCCGATCTTGAGCGGGCGGACGGGAGTCATGATGTAGGGTGGGGTCTCGCGACCCCGCCGCGATACGCGATGGCGGGCCCGAACGGCGGGGTCGGGAGACCCCGCCCTACAACGGCTGGGATAAAACGCACCATCGTCAGAATCTCCGTGCTGCCCGGGTGAGCGGGGCGAGCGAATCGAAGACGAGTGGATCGTTCGGGAAGAGCGGGATCGCTGCAACGGCGCCGCACCGGCTCCCGTTGACCGTGGCACGGGCGAGTTGGAGGCTCACGTAGTTGCGCGTTTTCAACTGCGAGGCGTGCGCCTCCATCGATTTCGTCCATGCAGCGACTGTCTCCGGGGCGGAGACGTCGATCAGCACCGGCGGGATGTCGCGGGGTTCGGCGTCGGGGGTGACGGCGTAGAAGAACAACTGGCCGATCGCGTGCGTTGGCTGGGATTTCAATTCCGCGAGCCCGCCGTAGCGCGCGAGTCGCGCGGCGTCGCGCACGAGCTGTCCCAGCCGCCAGTGGTCGGGGTGCTGGTTTTGCACGAGCGTCGGCGCGAGCAGAATTCCGGGGCGAATCCGCCGGATCACTCCGGCCAGCTTGATCGCATGGATCGCGCGGATTTCGAGATGCGCATCGCCGTCAAGTTCCATGAACTCGACGGTGGCGCCGAGCAGCGCTGCGGCCATTTCCGACTCGGCGGTGCGTTCCGCGGGCGTACCGTTGGTGCCGGCCTCACCGCGTGAACAGATGACGAAATGCACGCTACGGCCGTTTTGCGTTTCGCGGGCGATCACTCCGCCGCAGCCAAACTCGATGTCGTCCGGATGTGCCCCAAAAACGAGCAACGGCGCAGCTTCAGGCGGGGAGGTCGGTGTAGGCTTCATCGGAGCGCTCGATTTGATCGCGAGTCACGAAGACAATCTCCGGTGCATCCGCTTTGTTCAAGTAAGCCTGTTCACCGGCGCCGGAGACGTAATGGGTGCAGTTAATCACCGACTGCATCCAGCGCAGGCGGCTGTCACGCGTCGGGCTGATCTGCTCCTTCTTGAACTCGGCCGGCGGCAGCGTCGTGTAGCAATCGCCGCCCTCGTGCAGTTTGAGCGCACCGTCGAGGAGACGCGCGCGGACGACTTCACCGGCGTGAGGCACGTCGACAAAAAAATCGGTGATGTCGCAGGCGGCGCGGCGGAACGCGGGGTCGCTCGAACGGACGACGCGAATCCCTTCGAGCAAGCCCATGGTGCGATACATCTCGAGGCAGAAGTCGGCGACATCTTCAGCCGCGATGCTTTTGAAAGCTTCGACCCAGCGCGGATTCACGAACGCCGGAAGCTGGCGCGCGGTGTTGCTGCGCCACTCGGGCGGAATGCGCTTGGCGTAGAGCGGAGAAAACTTGCGCTGAATTTTGTTCACGAAGGTGAAATTCAACGTCGCGGGTTCACCGGTCTTCAGGTGGCGCAGGGTCGTCTGCGTCTCGCGGCAGTCGTGATCGCTATCGTGATAGAAGAACACGATCTCGCCTCCGATCTCCTGCTGCAGCCGTCGCGCGGTTTGAAATTTCGCAAAAAGAAAACGACGCGGAAAAAAACCGCACGGTTGCTGGCCGAAGCAGATGATCGGAAGGCTGCTCATGCGGTCGCGGCGTCCGGTCGCGAGGGTGGCGGTGGCAGCACGGCCTGCAGCACGACGCTAAACAGCACGCACGCCGCGCAGCCGATCGGGTTGAGCCACAGGTACCCGATCTGGTGGTCGGGATTCGCTTTTCCGTAGAAATAAATTCCGACCACCACCGCTTGCGCCGCGATCGCCGCCCAGAAGACCGCGGAGCCGCCGATTTTTTTCAGGAAAAACGCCACGATGAAAACGCCGAGCAGCGCCGGATAGAAAATCGAGGCGATGATGTTCAAGCCCTCGATCAGGTTCTCCGCGGAGCTGACGTAGAGCGCAAAGCCGATGGCAAAAATTCCCCACGCCGCGGTAAACCATTTCGCGTTGCGCACATTTCTCCCCTCGTCGTGCGCTTCGAGGGGACGGAAGTGCCGCCACAGATCGATCGTGCTGGTGGTGCCGAGGGCGTTGAGTTCGCCGGCTTTCGACGATAGCGCCGAGGCGAACATCACCGCGATGAGCAGGCCGATGACTCCGTGGGGGAGCTGGCTCAGGATGAAGGTGATGAAAACGTAATCGGAGTCCTTGGTTTTGGCGCGAGGATCGGCGGCTTTGAGTGCAGCGCGTGCTTCGACGCGGACCGCTTCGGCTTTGCTTTGAGCCTCAACTAATGCGGCACGTGTCGTGTTTTCAGCGGGAGCATCGCCGCGCTCGCGCGCGGCGACCCAGGCGCGGATCTTCTCCTGCTTTTCCACGTGGAGGGCGGCGTGTTTGGCCTCGATCTCACGGAAAGTCGCGCCGTTGGCGCCCTCCGCATGGCGCTGCCATTCCGTGCGATTGAAGAACACCGGCGTGTCGGGCTGGAACTGATAAAACACGAAGAGCATCGCGCCGAGCATCACGATAAAGAACTGCATCGGGATCTTGAAGACGGCGTTGAACATCAGCCCGAGCCGGCCCTCGCGAAGCGCGGCGCCGCCGATGTAGCGCTGGACCTGGGATTGGTCGGTGCCGAAATACGACAGCGAGAGGAACAGCCCGCCGAAAAGCCCGCTCCAGAAAGTGTAACGCCGCTCGAGGTCGGGCGTGAAATCCACTCCCTGCAGTTTGCCCATCGCGCCGGCGATGTGGGTGGCGTCGGGCGGGAGTTTCGCGAGCAGAACCACGAAGGCGGTGATCATGCCGCCGAAGATCACGGCCATCTGCCATTTTTGCGTGAGGCTCACGGCGGCGCTTCCGCCGGTCACCGTGTAGACGATCACCAGCAGCCCGGTGAACACGATCGTGAGGTCGAGGCGCCAGCCGAGCACGGTCGAGAGGATGATCGCCGGCGCATAGATCGTGATTCCGCTTTGGAGCCCGCGCTGGAGCAGAAACAGCGAGGCGCCGAGCAACCGGGTTTTCTGGTCGAAGCGTTTCCCGAGATATTCGTAGGCGGTGTAAACGCCGAGCTTCCGGTAGATCGGGAGGAAGACCGCACAGACAATGATCAACGCGAGCGGCAGCCCGAAATAATTCTGGATGAAGGCGATTCCGCTTTCGTACGCCTGGCCGGGAAGCGAGAGGTAGGTGATCGTGCTTGCCTGAGTCGCCATGACGGAGAGGCCGATCGTGCCCCATTTCGTCGTCTGGCTGCCTTTCAGATACGTGTTAAGATTGTCCGTGTGACGCGTGCGCCAGGTGCCGTAGGCGGCGATGCCGATCATCGTTCCCAGCAGCACGAACCAGTCGAAGCCGTTCATGCGAAGTACGCGGTGAACAACGCGAGCGCGATGACCATGACGAGGAAGCTTCCGAAGACGAAATAGTACACGACCCGCCAGGTGCGGAAGCCGGGCACCTGCGGGGATTCGTCGTCGGAGTCACGCTTCATGGGGTGGCACGGGCATCTGGCCCGTGGTTTCCGAACACG
>JBDSSU010000284.1:0-6481 GCA_039928635.1 Opitutaceae bacterium
CCGGCCAAGTAGACACGTTGAGGCTCACGGTGCTTTACGATTCCACCCCCTCAGATGGCTTCAATTCCGTGTTTAACACGGCCACGGGGGCATATTCTTTGGCCGCAGGTGAGTCGATCGCGTACACCACGGTGTCGCAGGCAAACTTCACCGACCCAGGGCAGACTTGGAAGACTGTCTGGGCTAACGACGCCTTCACCTCCGTTGCCAACGGTAACTACCGGTTCGCTTTCGGTGCAGTGGGCGCGTTCGGCAGTGACGCGACATCCGGCAACTTTGTTGATAACGCTTTCTTTGGATTCGACATGGCCCAACCACCCATTCCCGAACCTTCCACTTACGGCGCTATCGGAGCACTGGTTTTGATCGGCGTCGTCGCGATTCGGCGCATGAAAAAGAAACCGGCCCCGAGTTCCAAGTGAGGTGACTGCGCCTTTCTATGGTTGATGTTTGATTTTCATTACGAACTAGCCCCCGCCGTGTTCGCTCGCGGCGGGTTTTTTCGCGTTTAAAACCCCTCCTGGTAAGAACGCGTCTTCGCTTCGTGCCTTGTCCCTGACCGAGCGCTAGCCATTCTCATGCGCTCATGAGCAGCAGTGCCGGCAAGATTCCCGTTTCCATCCTCATTCCGATCCGCAACGAAGCGGGCAATCTTCCGCGTTGCCTCGCTTCCGTCGCGTGGGCGGCTGAAATTTTCGTCGTGGATTCGGAAAGCACCGACGGTTCCGTAGCCCTTGCCAAAGCGGCCGGAGCGGAGGTGGTTCAATTCCGTTTCAACGGCACGTGGCCGAAAAAGAAAAACTGGTCGCTTGAGAACCTGCCGTTTCGGCACGAGTGGGTTTTTATCCTAGACGCAGACGAAGTTATGCCGCCCGAAGCGGCGGCGGAGTTTGCAGCTCTGATTGCCCAGAATGGCGGAGGAAAAACAGGGTTCTGGATCAATCGCCGGTTCATGTTCATGGGTGCCTGGCTGCAACACGCCTACTACCCGAATTGGAATCTCCGCCTTTTTAAGCATCGGCTAGGCCGCTATGAGCAACTCGTTCATGGGGCGACGCTGAGCGGCGACAACGAAGTGCACGAACATATCGTGGTCCAAGGTGAAACCGGCCGGCTTCGCTGCGAGATGGATCATTTCGCGTTTCCATCCATCGACGTGTTCGTCGAGAAGCACAATCGTTACTCAAACTGGGAGGCTCGGCTGGAATTGGAAGACGGTCTCAAGGTTCCCGGTGCAAATCTTCAGGCCCGCGAGGTAGGCTGGCGTCGGCGCCTGAAACGTGCTGCCCGACGCGTCCCGTTCCGTCCGCTACTTCGGTTCCTCTACGTGTATGTAATCCAAGGTGGATTCATGGATGGAACACGGGGCTATTATTTTGCCCGCCTCCATGCCATCTATGAATTTCTGTCTGTGGCAAAGGCGGCCGAGCTACGCCGCCAACGGGCGAAAATCTCGATGGAGACAGCGGCCCCCCGGGATCCGTGACTTACTGCTCGGCTCTAAAGCCGATTAGCCGATTCGAGAACGGTTGCTTACTTTTTTCCGGTGCCCGATTGGGCCTGCTTAGATAGCTGGAGAGTGATTTTGTCCGCCAATGCGACTTCCTCCGGCAACGCATTTGCCCGGTTGAAGAGCGCGAGACTATTGAGAGCTTCCTCGCCTTGACCTAGATCCGCATCAATTGCCGCTCGAATCAGGGCAACGGAAATAAATTCAGCAACTCCACCGCTCCTCAGACCCGAGAGCAAGGCGCTGGCTTCCGCATTGCGATGGCTCTTCCACAATGACAAAGCGTAGATGAGACGTCGCGTTGGATTATCCTTCGCGCTGTCGAAAAGTTTCTGGGCCAAAGGCTGGGCGCGGGAGAGATTCGTATCCGAGATCAAACTGTAATACGTCAGAGCCACCGCTTCGTCGGTTTCGTCAGACGTTCGATTTATGTACGCCGTCAATACTCCCAGCAGTTCCCGGGTGCGTTTCGTATCCCGATAATGCTTCAAAAGCTCGGTGAGCAGGACTCTATCCGTTGGGTTTCGTTCGAAGATGATGCTCATGGTTTCGATGCGCTCCGCCGGCCAATCCCAATTCGTAGCCAACGATTTCAGGTTTTCCATGCGGGAGACATCCCGGCCCGCGGCCACGACTGCTTGCCTCCAGAACTCACGACTCGGAACCAAGGCGTTCTGCGCCCGGCTGGAATAAGCGAGAAGAGCAAGCCGTAGATAGTTCTGTTCTGGTTTCCACTCAGCGCGGCGCAAGGCGGTTTGAAGCGCCGGCCAGTCGGCGGCGGCGTAAAGAGGATCGGTCAATTTCATTTCCACGGAAGCGGTGTCACGCATCTCACCGGAAACTAATGCAAGCCATCCGCCAGCAACGCCCCCGGCCACCCCTTGCGTCATTGAGCCCAAGCGACTCTTGTCACTCTCCGTCCGGGCATTTCGAGCAACCTCGGCCAACGCAGATTCCGCCAGCTTTCGCTCTTCCGGAAGCATCTTGGTGAGATCGACTCCTTTCAACAGCTGCGTGGCGCGTTCGGACTGGCCTACGCGGGCCAAAAATACTGCCCGCAGGAGCATGCGATCCGGCACGGAGAGATTGGCGGGACTTAAGGACTCGATTTTCGCCAATGCCTCCGCCGGTTTGTCCTGCTTAAACAGCGACAACGCATAGGTCGTGACGATGTAGGGATCGGCCGGCATGGCCGCGACAAGTTCTGCGGTGTCCAGATTCGCCTTGGTGAGGTTGGAATCGAGCAGAAGGCTGGTGTACGCTAAATTATTGCGTGAAAGCTTAGCGGAAGGGTCGACCGCAACAATGCGGGCAAAGATGTTATTCAAATTGGAAGTGCGCCCGTGAGCTTTCTCCCAGCCGATCAAGGCCTGTTGAACTTCCGGCCGGTTAGGGAACTTCGTAAAAATCTTCCAAACGAGATCGTATTGTTCGTCGGTCCATTTCCACTCTTGGGCTAGCCGCATGAGGTTACCGATTTTCTGCATGTCTGTGCCCACCCCGACCACGGCAGTATTCCAAGATTCGTTGAAATCCACGCCGCGCGACCGGGCACGGTACGTATACGCGAGAAAGGCGTGGCGTAAATATTCAGCACTTGGCCAAACTGCACTCTTCAAATGAGCTTCAAGTTCCGGCCACTTTCCCAAAGCAAGCAATGATTCAGCCGCGGCATGGCGAACTTTTTCGTCCTTCTTGACCTCTTCCGGCAGAGTCGCGAACCAAGCCAACACCTTCTCATGCGCGTTCGTACGATGAAGAAACTGCATGACGCCCACCACGTCGGTCGGGCTGCCGGCTACCTCAGCTTGTAGTTTATCCAACGCGGGGAGCGCAGGACCGGCCAGCAGGCTGGATCCTTCCAGCAGCAAAAGGCGATCGTTCACGCTCAAGTCAGGCACTGCCTGCAAACGCGCAATGAGTTCGCCTGTTTCCGCCGGCAGCCGCGCTTTGATGCTATCTCGTAGCAGTAGCGTAAGAGCGCGCACCCGAAGTGCGGGATCTTCTGCCAGGGCACGGATGCGCGCACGAAGTGCAACCTGAGCGTTTCGATCGGAGCCTTCCTCCATTTCCAATTCAGCGAGTTCCAGCTGCGCTTCCCGGTTGGAGGGCTGCAGTTGCGTTAGCGCAATCAACGCGTACTTCGCTGCGATTGGCCGCCCCACACGCCGGTTAAATTGCGCGGCAAGCGCGTGAAATTCGGGATCATCGTTGGCTTTCGCGCCGATCGCTTTAATGCCCTCTTCGGCGTTGGTGAGAAGATTGTAACGAAGTGCCAGTCGGATTAACTCCAGATAGTTAGCTTTCGTCGGCTCGAGGCGTGCAAGACTGCTTTGGTACCCAACGACCTCTTGGGTTTCACGGTTGCGAGCGGCCGCAGTCGCAATCCGCCAGGCGTCGATATTCGTGTTGGACGCCGCCAGGATTTTTCGAGCGGTGAGGAGTGCGTTCGCATTGTCGCCGCTCGCCAAAAACGCCCGGGCCTCCTTGTTCATGCGTTCGGTCCGCATCGCTTTCACTTTCGGCCAGACAACTCGGCGTGCGCCCCAATACCCGACAGGAAGAAGAACGGCTAAGGTTACGCAGACGAAGGTCCATCGTTTCCATCTCGCGGTGAAAAATTTCATTTCTGATTTCGGGGGTTCCTATTGAGAGGCGGGGCCGGAACGAATAACAGTCTTCAGGACCCGAACAACTATTTCGCGGGCATCAGTCGGCGAAACCGCGCCCTTCAAGGCAATGCCAATCACATGTTGGCCGAGGTTCCGTTCTCCATTGAGGACGGACGTCAACCGCTCGGAAGAGGTGACTTGCCGGTAGCTAAAATGTTCTCCCGGTTTTAAGGGTCGGTCCTCGATGATCGCGTGAAACACATAAACGTCGCGCCCCGCCTCATCGAAGATGTACGTCGCAAAGGGAATTTGGAGGCCATCCAGAGCGCAGTCCCACACTCCCATTTCCGACACGAGCGTCAGACCGGTCGCGGGAAGACAGACGGTGGGATAATGCGAACTGGAGAGGAATTTGGAGACGCGCCCGGGCTCCCAATCCAAATAGTACATCTGGAAAGGGTATCCAGCGTCCGCGATCCATGAAGCGGTACCGCCCTTGTTAAACTTTAGAAGAGCGAGCGTCCGCTGGGCGAAGTCTCCCAACAGAAATTTAGGCGCCTGTTCGGGCCACGCGACGTGCCAGGCAACCGGCTGCGCGATCTTTTTTTCATGAGAGGAATACCAATAACGGGTCAGGCCCTCGCTTGATAAGAGCCAGACGGCCCCAATAGCCACAAACCAAGTCGGAAAAGGAGCCCACCCCAGGGGCTCTCGCTTCTCGTTGTCCGCAACCTCGAGCTTGGGGCGAAACCACTCCGAGATCCCCCACAACGCGACCAAGCAAATAATCATCGAGACGTTTCCCACCGTATCATGCCACTTGTCGGCCGTGCCCTGAGCCGTCAAATAAGTGAGCAGTAACGTCCGCAGCAGATTCACGAGAAATGCGACGGCAAAGGACGCCAGCATGAGTCCGACGCGTCGTACCAGTGAAAGTCGATGAAACTCGCCTAGGAAAAGGGACATCATGAACGCGGTTTGCAGGGAGCGAATGCCGGAACAAGCCTCCTCAACGTTAACCCAATGATCCGCCACCTGGATCAAATTGCCCTCAGCCATCGCGGGCATCCCGAAAAAAGTCAGGATCTCCGCGCAAATCGCGGCATTGCCCTTCATCAGGTGCTGAATAAGAGAAGTTTCCATCCACACCGGCCACGGTAACGCCGAGAAACAGAACAGAATGGGAAACGCGAAGAAGAATGCGTAGCGCAGCCCTCCAATCAAAGAAAGGGCCGTCAAAGAGAGACCCGCACAGAGCCCCGCCATCATCCAGTTAATCTTAACCCAATCTGGATTCGCTTCCTGAATGACGCGAACCGGGAGGTAGGCGAAAAGTAACAAGCCGCCGATGATGAGAAAAATCGTGCGATAAGAATGCGCCACGGAAGGTCGCCGGCGCCACCGCTCCCAGAACAAAAAGAGCGCTAGAAATGGAACCGCCCAACCATAGGAATAGACCGCGTTTACCGTCCATTCCAACCGCTGCTGGTTGAAAATCAGGAGCCAAAAAAGCGCTACGAGCACAGCCGTTGGAGCCCACGACGACCGCCCAAATCCGCTCTGCTTAAGAGCCGCCTCTAGCTCGATCGCCTGCCCGTTCACGACGTTCCTCCATCCAAAAGAATCGAGCCGAATCCTGGCTGTCCAGTGCGAGGAGGCGCGAGTCGGAAGATGCAGGAAATCCGGATGGGAGTAGAGGCAGTATCCATGAGTACAAACGTGTCAGATGAGCTTTCTTGAAGACCGTGGGTGAAAATCGTCAGAAGCCGCAGACGCTAACACGGCTTCGAATTGTGGCAATACGCGGTCACGGGAGAATTTACCTACCCAGCAGGTCCGATCCGACCATTTCCGCACAACTTCCCGATCATTCGCGAGTTTGCGCAAAGTTTCAGCGAGTCCTTCAGCGTCGCCTGGCGGCACAATATCGCCAAAACCACCGTCTCGAACGGCGCCAGCTAACTCACTGGTCGCGTCCGCCACCGCCACCACTGGCAACCCCGCGGCCAGCACCGACAACAGTTTCGATGGGAAGAAGAACTGTCCGCTTCCGGCTGCTTGGGTAATCAAAGCAACGTCTGCGGCCACCAACAAACTCTCGTAATCGGGATCGCTGAGCAGTGGAAGAAGCTGCATTTGGGCATTACGGGTCATCGCGATTGCGCGCTCCAAATCAGCCCGCCCCGCGCCGTCTCCCGCAATGATCAGCCATACCGTTCCCTTCGGTCCGCTGCCGGTATCCGCCCCTAGCAGGGCAGCCGCGTTGACTAGGATTTCGAGACTCTGTTTTCTGCCAAGATTTCCAGCATAGAATGCAAGGAGTGCGCCATCTTTGACTCCAAGTTTTTCCCTCGCAGCT
>JBDSSU010000285.1:0-3447 GCA_039928635.1 Opitutaceae bacterium
TCCTGCCGTCGGCTGCAAAAGCCCGAGAATAAGTTTGATCGTCGTGCTCTTGCCGGAGCCGTTCGGTCCGAGCAAACCGTACACCTGGCCCGTCTCGATCCGGAGATTCAACGCGTCAACGGCCCGCAGTTTCACTCCCCGCAACCCCACCGCGAAATCCTTCACCAGCCCGCGCAATTCCAAAGCCAAAACCCCGTCGGCCGAAGATGCAGTGGACGCGGCACACATGAGTTCACCGGATCGCAAACCCGCTGAACTCCCCGGCCCGGGTCCGGCCGCCCGGACGCTCGGTCTTCCGGATATAGCCGTGCATCCGTTCCTCGACCGCCGCGATGAATGCCGCCACATCCTCCGCGCGGCCCTCCGCTTCGAGCTGCACGCGACCGTCGGTAAGGTTGCGGACGAAGCCCGTCACATCGAACTCCTTCGCCACTTGCAGCGCCGAGTAACGAAACCCCACGCCCTGCACATGACCGCTGAAGAAAACCGTCTCGTGATGCACCTGTGACATGATTCTCGCGACGGTAGCGAGACTCGCCGCGCCGGTTCAAATGTTTAGTGCCCGCCCCACCGCGGGTTTTCCCGCGCCGCGACCCTCGCAGGCCGCTAGCCCGCTGGCACTTTGTCCGCACGAAACTCGGCGCACCGAGCGGGCTCCGTCATCCGCGGGATTTCTATTTGCGTTTCGTTTCGGGCTATTCTCCATTTCGCCTCAACAGAATGAGTAACTTCGATTCTGACAGTAGCTCGGAGGGTCAGTGGGAAGATCGCGGCGAACTGGCGTGGAACGAATTCGATTGGGAGCGCTATCTGCGCGAACAAGACGAGGCCATCCATCGCTACCTGCGTTTCTACGAAGGCTCGCGGGATCACGCCAACCGGATCGACGATGTCGCCGAGAAAATGGGTTGGGGCGACGACGAATGGAGCGACGAGAACGAGGGCGACTCCGCCCCACCCGCCGTGGATGATGACGACGAACCTGAGTTCGCCACGGAGGAAGACGTCTACACCCTGCACAAGAACCCGATCTTCATCGCGACGAAGGCCATTTATCTCGGGGTAAATCGTTCCTGGCAGGCCCTTGCCCACGACAGCGCCAAAGTCCCCCAGCCGCTTTCGCTGGCACTGCTCGGCTCGTTGCATCGCGGCGAAGATCAGGCCGTGCAGGCGATTCACGCGCTCGATTTTGGCGACTTCGCGATGGCCGTGAGTCTTTTCAAACGCGCCCTGAGCGCGCTCAACGGCACCCTCGCATTGATGAACTCCGACCTGGCGGGCCGCCATCGTCATGTCTTGGCGTGGCGCGAAGAAGCGTTGAGCCGGATCTTCGACCTGCGTGAAGTCTGGCTGCGCGTCATCGCCGAGTGCCGCGAAGAACTCGAACGCCCGATCGACGACGAAGGTTAGACCGGGTCTGCCTCGCGGCCCGATAATCACGAAAGGCGGACTGGCGATCTCCGAGCGCCGTCTGGCTGCGTCCCCCCCAAGAACGCGCCGGGACTTGCTCGCCTTTGGCGAGTCGCGTTCCACCTTGAGCCAACTGCAATGCTGGCGCTGAGGGCATTCCTAAGAGCACCAAAGAAGCACTCGCAATTCCTCACGGCGCCGCCACAACACGAAACGCGGAATGACACGAAGAGTCTCGAAGAACTTGGACAAGCTGGGCCGCGGCGCCCCAACGGCCGGCCTCCAAGGCGTGCTCCCCGACATCCTGCGCGGGGGCGATCCGCTCGGCGACTTCTTCCTCGAGTCGGTTTCGCAAGCAGACCGTCGCATCCAAGGCGCAACGTTCACTCCGACGTGGCTCGTAGATCTTCAGCTCGATCAGATTGCCCGAAAATCCAATCCGACACGCATCGTCGACGCCGGCGCCGGGACAGGTCGCTACGCGCTCGCCGCGGCCCGCCGCTGGCCCAATGCAACCATCATCGCCGTGGAAAAAGACCCGGCCCTCGCTGAGGCGATCCGGATTAATGCTCAGACCGCCGGCCTTAAAATTCAGGTCGTCTGCGCCGACTACCTCGCGTTCGCCCTTCCTCGCATCGCGGGCGTGACCGCGTTTGTCGGCAACCCGCCCTACGTGCGCCACCACGACATTTCAGCGCAGGACAAAGCATGGTACTCCATGCAGATGCGGCGCCTTGGGCTTCCGCACAGTCAGCTCGCCGGGCTGCACCTCTATTTTTATCTCAAATCCTATCTCCTCTCCCAACCCGGCGACATCGGCTGTTTCGTAACTGCCGCAGAGTGGATGGAGACCAACTACGGCGAGAGCATGCGCGCGCTCTTTTGCCACATGGGTGGCGACGGCCTGATTCGCGTCCATCCCGGCGAACGCATTTTCCCCGACGCGCTCACCACGTCAGTCATCGCACTTTGGACGATCCACACGCACGCGCCCGTAAGCGTCGGCGACCTCTCGGCGCGCACGGTACAACTGCAGTTCCAGACGACGAGACAACAATTGCTGGCGCTGCCCAAATGGCCGGGCCACGGCCACCAACTGCCCCCGCCCGCCGAAATCGGGCCGTCGCTCGGCGAGTTTTTTCGCATCAGCCGAGGTCAGGTAACAGGGCTAAACGAAATCTGGATCGCCACGCCGGAGACAGAAAAACTGATTCCGGAGCGCTACCTGTTTCCGTGCGTCACGGACGCGATGGAGATCATCGGCGCCAACGGCGTGCTGCGCGACGCCGCGAGTTTGCAACGCGTGATCGACCTCCCCGCGGATTTGGCCGAGCTGTCGGCCGCGGAGCGTAAGAACGTCGAACACTTCCTGGAGATCGCGACGCTCGTCGGGGCAGCCGGTTCCTACGTCGCCCAGCATCGGAAGCCATGGTGGCGCGTGCGGTTAAAGCCAGCCCCTGCGATTGTCATGAGTTACATGGGCCGCCGCCCGCCGAGCTTCGCCCGCAACGCCTGCGGTGCCCGCCTCATCAACGTAGCCCACGGGCTGACGCCACTGCGCCCGATCAGCATCGCGGTGCAGGACCGGTTGGTGGCATGGCTCAACCAAAATGTCTCCGTCACGGCCGGCCGCACCTACGGCGGCGGGATGGTCAAATTCGAGCCGGGCGATGCGATGAGCATACCGCTTCCCGCTGGAACGACTCTCTTTCCCGCTGCATGAACAAGATGCCGCCACGCTGGACGGCCAAACAGCTTGCCGCCGACGCCGCGCAATCGGCCGCTGCGTTTCGCACTCAGCGTCTCGCACCCACCGAGGCATGGCGACAGCACTTCACAAAATCGAAAGAGAGATTCACCGCGCTTTTCGGGAAACTGGGCGAGCTGGCTCCCAATAAAATTTCGGACGCCGCCCTCATTTCGACCTACAAGGGCAATCTCGGCGAAGCGCTGCGCTACTTATCAGGACCGCCGATTTCAGACGACGATCTAAAGGTGCTCGCCGAAGTTCCGACGCTCGCCCCAGGTGTCCTCAGC
>JBDSSU010000286.1:0-5107 GCA_039928635.1 Opitutaceae bacterium
GTCTACGTGGGCGGCTGGCGGGAGATTTCAGCCATTTACCTGAAGCGTTTCGCGCCCCGCTTGCTCTCCCGCATCGTGCGGGGAATGACATTTTCGGTGAGCCGAAGCTGATTGGGTCGGCTCTGACGAAACCAAAAAAGAAGCGGCCGACGGGACGGCGGCTTGCGTGTTATCGTGACGAGCATGGAATTCCGGTGGTGGCGCTTCTGAAACCAACCGTGATCCTCCCTGCCTACGACGAAGCGGCAACGCGGGCGAAAATCGTCCGCCACGGGCCGATGGCTGCATGGGACCATGACGCAATCTCGGGGGACGGCGGTTCCGCGGGTGGCGCAACCGTGATCGGTCTCGAATTACTGCAGAGCAGACCTGCAGCCCTGTGCCCGGACCGGCGTCACGGGCCATGACGATGCACCGGGAATCATCCTCACGCCGCTTTCGTTTTCCCGCCTGGTCGATCGTACTGCTGGTCGTTCTCAGCTACGTGGCGTGGGACGCCATCACGGCAAGCCGGCATCTCTTGCAGGCTACCAACCTCTATGGCGTGGCGGTTGATGCGCCCGCGCACGACGCACGCTCGGCCACAGGCTACGCGAACGGACGCCGGTCGCTCCTGTTGCCCGCGGGCGAAGCCGACACGGCGCATTGGATCATGCAAACGCAGGCGATGATCGACCGCGGTGAATGGCGCGTCCGCCGCGCCGACTACGATAATCCTCCGCGCGGACGCGAGGTGCACTGGGCCGCGCCGATGCATTGGTGGTTGGCGGCTCTCGCTGGGATTGACCATCTCACTTCGGGAAGACCGATCGGAATCTCCGTCGAACGGGCCACGCTCGTCTCCGGTCCCGTGATGCTGGCGCTGCTCCTCCTGGGTCTGCTTCCCTTCCTGAGCCGGCAATTTTCCTCAACGGCAGCCGTGATTGTCGCGGTTGGCAGTGTCGCGATGTTTCCGTTCTACACGGATTTCCTCCCGGCGCGCGCCGATCATCACGGCCTGGCGAACATCTGCGGCCTGCTCACGGTGCTTTTTCTGGTCGCAGGATCCCGGGTACCCGTGACCGCTATGGCCAAAGATACGGCGTCCGCAGATCGCGTTCGCCGCGACGCGCGGGGCTGGTTCATCGGTTCGGCTCTGGCGGGCGGGATCGGGCTATGGGTCAGTGCGGCCACGCTGATCCCCGTCCTGCTCGCCCTCGGCGTCGGAGTTTTGGTAGCGGCGTGGATCGGGCGAAGTGAAAGCGCCGGGCATCTCAGTTGGATGCAGCAGCCCAAGCTTTTTCGAATTTGGGGATTAGCCGGAGGCGGCGTCAGCCTCGTGGCCTACCTCATTGAATACTTTCCGTCGCACTTCGGGATGCGTCTGGAGGTGAATCATCCGTTGTACGCACTCGCCTGGATCGCCGCGGGGGAAGTGCTGCGCGCTGTCGTGATCGGGATGAAGAACGGATTCCGTGCCCTCACTCGCCGGGATATTTCACTGGGGGGAATCGCGGTCGCGCTGGTCGTTCTCGCGCCAGCGGTTGTTCTCATGACGAAAGCTCAAACGTTCTCGGTCGCCGACCCTTTCATCTGGCGGCTGCATTCACTCTACATCTCGGAATTCCAAAGCTTGCTCGGGAATTTCATCGCGAAAGGGAGAGGCTGGTCAGTACTCGAGTTCGGTCTGCCCATCCTGTTGTTGCTGCCCCCGCTCGCGTTGGGGCTTAAGGCAGCGACATCCCAAGCGGCGAAGGCGCAGCTCGCACTGGCGTGGATTCCGGCGGCTGTCGGCTGGGCGATGGGTTGGGGCCAGATCCGGTGGTTGGGTCTGGCTTACGCCATTACAGTACCGTTGATCGCGGTTTATTTCCGAACGCTTGAGTCGCAGCCGAAGCGGCCACGCCGTTCGGTCCTCTCCTGGGCAATCGCCTGCGGACTCCTGTTTCTCCCCGGCGCGCTGCATGCGTTGCAGCGTACGGGAGAAAATGCGGAATCAACGGAGAGGGAAATTCGCGGTCTCGCGGAGCGGGACGTGGCGCACTGGCTGAAACTGCGCGGCAGGGATGAACGGGTGGTCGTGGCGGGCGCACCGACGTCCACGACGAAGCTGATTTACTTCGGCGGCATTTTGGGCGTCGGGACCTTGTACTGGGAAAATGCCGACGGACTCCGGCACGCCGCGGAAATCTTCGGCGCCTCCTCACCCGAGGCCGCGCAAGCGTGGGTCCAGCGTCTCGGGATTACCCACATCGTTTTGTTTTCGTGGGACGCGTTCGAGCTGACCTTGGCGAGGCTCCATCGCAATCTGCCGGAAAGCGCTGCGCTTCCGCCCGACCTTTTCATCGCAAACCTGCTGAAGGCTTCGGTGCCCCCCGTCTGGCTCCGCGCGATTCCGTTCAAGTTACCGAATCATCCTTCCCTGGCCGGAGCCCAGGTACGCGTGTGGGAAGTCACCCCGAACCAATCCCCGGCGGAAGCACTCGCGCATGCGGCGAATTATTATCTCGAACTCGGCGCTCCCGAAATTGCCGCTCAATTCGGTCCGAGGCTGGGCAATTTCAAGGATGACCTCGCTGCCATGGTGATGCTGGCGGGGTTGGCTTCGCGACAGAGGGACGCCGCGACTTTCTCCATGGCTGCGCAGCAAGTATCGGGACAGCTCGCACGCGCCGGATCACTGGCGTTGGACGATCATATTCACCTCGTGGTGGTCCTGACGGTCGCGGAGCAAACCGAGCAGGCCCGGGCGCAATTGCAGGCCTGCATGGGAAAAATCGAGGAGCGGGGTCTCCGTCATCTGACACCTGGCACCTTGTCCGACCTGCTCGCATTGAGCGACGCGTATGGTGTCGATCTGCCGAGCCCCGAGCTGAAACGTCTCGCTCTTAAATTGGTCCCGCCTTCCAAGCGGAAATAGACACGGCTGATGCGGTGTCCAAGCCAGCGGCCCGGCTCCCGAGAAATTCCGCGGTACTCCCAACCAATCCGATTCGCGGCTATCTCGCCGAAGTCCCGCGCAACTCGAAGGCGCGCGCCAGGTTTTCCCGAACCGAGGCATCATTCGGGCGCTGCTGCAGGATGATTTGATATTGAGCAATCGCCGCATCGATCTTCCCGCTCACGAGCAAGGCGTTCGCGAGATTATTGCGCGCGGGGATGTAATCTGGCGCCAGCTCACTCGCCCGCTGGTAGTGAGCGATGGCATTGGGGAAATCGTTGCTGGCGATGTCGAGGTTCCCGAGCACGTAATGGGCCTCAGGGAAATCGGGTTTAAGCTGCAGCGCGCGTGCGCCGGCACGGCGCGCCGCGGGGAAATCTTTCCCTTGCAAGAAGGCACGCGCGAGATTGCACCAGAGTTCCGCGCGGTCGGGCGCCAGTTCCACCGCCGTTTTCAGATGATCAATGGCCGGGGCGAGTTGTTGGACTTTCAGGAGCGATGCCGCCAAATCCGCGTGAACGTCGGGGGCGTCGGGATCGAGGACAAGGGCACGCTCGTAGTGCGACACCGCTTCCGCGGCGCGACCGAGGCGGTCGAGGAGATGCGCGCTGTTCACGTGAGCATCGACCAGTTTGGGGTTCAATCGAATGGCGGTTTCGTAGGAGTGAACTGCTTCCTCCATCCGGCCGGTTTTCTCGAGGAGCTGAGCGAGATTATAATGCGCCGAGGCGTAGTTGGGATTCAGGCGAAGCGCAGTTGAGAAATGCTCTCGCGCCGCGTCGACCTCCCCGTCGCTCAAAAGGTAGGCGCCGAGATTATTATGCGCGCGCGGACTTCCCGGTATTTTTTGCACCGTGTCTCCCCACAGCCTGCGTGGGGATTGGTAGTCGAGATTCCGGATCGCGGTTGCGGTGCCCAGCGCCAGCGCGAGGCCCAGCCAAACGGGTAGAGCGATTCGCCCCAACTGCCGGTGTATCCCCAGCACGACAGCGGTTACGATGCTGGCGAGCGGCAGGTACATCCGGTGCTCAACCTTTGCATCGGAGATCGGTACGACGCTTGAGGTGGGCGCCAGAATGAGGAAGAACGCGGCGCACAAAAACCCCAAGGCCGGGCGTCGGATCAGGAGGTAAACGCTCGCGCCAAGAAGCACGCACAGCATCACAGCCTGCGGCCAGACGTCGCCCATCCCAGTCGCCAACGGCACATTATGGTCGAAGACCAACGGAAACGGCCAAAGCGAGAGCTTCAGGTAGTCGAGGATGACCTTGCACTGCGTCAGCAGATAGTTCCATGCGTTGATCCCGACTTGGTAACCGGCGGTGCCACCCCGTCCTCCCGACGCTACCACCAATCCGCCAAGGACAATCCACGTGCTCATCAACGCGACGTGGAACTTCCAGCGAGTTCGCAGCGTTTCGCGCCAGGAGCCCGTGACGAAGATGCGATCGTACAAGGCCACGACAACCGGCGCGGTGACCATGACTTCCTTGCATCCCATTCCGAGAAGGCAGGTGAAAAACGCTCGGAGGTACCACCGGCGTCCCGTCAACGGAGACTCCACCGCCCGCAAAAAACAGTAGAGCGTGAGCAGATAAAACAGACCCATGAGCGACTCGACGCGCTGGATGAGGTACGTAACCGATTCAGTTTGGAGCGGGTGAACGCCCCACAGCAGCGCGACCGCGAAGGCGATTGGTCCCGCGTTGGACCCAAACCGATCCGCGAGCACCGGCTGTGACAACGTGCGCCTCACAATCCCGAATAACGTCAACGCTGCCGCAACGTGGATGAGGAGATTGGTCGCATGATAACTCCACAGCCGATCTCCACTGATCGCGTAGTTGAGAGCGAGCGTGAGATTGGGGACGGGGCGCCCGGAGAGCGTCCCGCCTTGGGGACCGATCGCGACCAGCAACAGCCCGGGCTGGCTCAGATCACGGATCGTCGGATTGTTCGCGATGCCCGGAAGATCATCGAACACCAAAGCTCCGCGGAAACTGGTCACATAGGCCGCAACGATAACAGCGGTGATCACGAGCGCCGCTACCCACACGGGTCGCGCCCTCGCGCTGGAAATACGCGATCCGACAGGTTGCGAGGATGATTGGCTTGTCATGGCCCAGTAAGCGCGAGGAGAGACCGGCTACCGTTGAAAGCAAAACGTCTCTGCAGGCGCCAGTTTGC
>JBDSSU010000287.1:0-6845 GCA_039928635.1 Opitutaceae bacterium
GCGGCTCCGCCTCATCCGTGCACGCGGGCGGTGGTCCGCACGAGTCCAGTCCTCCTCCCAGCCGGCGATCGTCGCGTTGAGGTGATCGAGCTGCCGCTGCAGGAAGCGGAGATCGTGGAGGAAATTAGTTTCCGTGCGGCGGTGCAGAGCCGGGCGGTTCTTCTCATTCCGGCTGAAACGCCACGGCGGAGAACTGCGATATTCGCGGAGCTTCCGCTCGGTGTCGCGGCGGGCGGCGTGGATTTCCTCGATCGCGCGGCGGAGGCGGCTGAGGGGCGATTTCGGGCCCACGATCTCGTTGGCGGTTTCCCAATCCACCTCCAGGCGAGCGAGCCAGTCGGCGTTGCCCGCAGCCCAGGCGCGTTGGACTTCGTGCCACAGATGTTCGCGTGCGGTCGTCCACTTGCCGCCGCGGTCTGGATGCAGCCGCTGCACCAGGCGGCGGTAGATTTCCTTGGCGTTGGCGGAAGGAGCGGGTCCGGGGGCAGATTTGAAATCGTCGAGGTCAGCTTCGCGGCGGCGGCTGGACGATCCCTCGTCGTCGTCGTTCGTCGCATTTTCTTCGGCGCGTTCCGGATTGGCTTCACGTTCCTTCTGCTGTTTCCACAGCCGTTTTAACGACCCGCCCGAAACTGAAGCGCGCGCCAGCACCGCCTCGACCTGGCGCGTCTTTCTGGCGACTTCCGTGTGCAATTCGCGGAGCGAGGTGACCAGCAGCGGAAAGGTGCGGTGGAGCCACTGGTTGTAGGCGGGGATGTCCATCTCCTCGTGGCGATGCAGGTCACGGGTCGTTTTATCGAGTCGCTTGCGGGCCGTATGAAATTCGGCCCACGCCGCCGATTGAAGGCGTTCGTGGTCGATCACGATCAGGAAAGTCGCGCTCTCGATCACGCTCTTCCGGGCCGGGCGCCGTTTTCGAACGGAAGGGGTGCGTGGGCTGAGGGATCGCGTGGGACTCGGCATTGAACCCGGGAAGAAACCGCAGACTTCCCCGAACGCCAATCGGCAATTCACGAAATCGATGGAGGCGGTGACCGTGGACAGGGCGCCCAATTCGAAGCTGCCCTTCGCGGTTCTTCTTCCGTAACAGAGGAACTGGCAAAGATCTCCTTGGTCCGTTAGCTGGTCCAATCCGCAGTTCTCTTCCACTTACCTCCCATGAATACGAATTCTCCCACGCACGAATCAGTGTCGCAGCGCGCTCAGCAGATCTGGCGCGAGCGCGGATGTCCCTCGGGTTGCGACACCGAAATCTGGCTCGAGGCCGAGCGGGCGCTGGCGACGACCGCCTCAGCGCAAAACGCCCCCTCGAGCACCGAGGGCCGCGGTGACGGCAATTCCCAAGCCGGTCCCGGCCCCGCCGATCCGAAGGTCGCAGCGCCCACGCACGAACGGCCTTCCGATGTCGCGTCAGTGAATCCACCGCACCCGACTCCCGCCGAAGCGGCGGCGTTGGCCACTCAGCAGAAGAAAGCAGCCCGTGCTCCGAAACAGCCGGGCAAGATCGCTCCGAAGGCAAAACCGCCGGAGAGCGGCAAGCCCGTTTGGGACAAACCCCACTCCTCCTGAAGTTCGTTGAGGGCGGGAACGGTCGCCCGATTCAAGCGCTAGACGGAGGTCGCGAGGGCGCGAAGCCCCAAACCAGAGTCGACTGAACAGGTCAGGTGGTTTGCTCCGTGAACGCCGCTCCCCGCCCGGGAGACCGCGCGGATGCTGCAGGAGATTCGGAAATGAAGTTTACGCTCTGAAAACGGTGATTTCTGACGCACCTTTTTCTTGGAAGTCGCGTCTCGCAAAAAACGCCTGTTTTCTGCCCGCGTTTTAGGATCTTACCCCTGCTGCCGATCATGATGTCCGTCGCACCTGCGCGCTTTTTTCCCCGTCTGCGTCGCGCGGTTTTTGCATCGATCTGCATGGCCGGATGCGTGATTCCCACGCTGCGAGCCGCGGACGCGGAGTGGGACCAGTTCAAGACCCACGTGCAGCCGTTTCTGAAAACGCACTGCTACGAGTGCCACGGCGAGGAGGAGCCGGAGAACGGTTTCCGCCTCGATCAGTATTCGAACCTCGCGGCGATCGTGAAGGATCGCAAAGGGATCGAGGAAATTTTCGACAAGCTCAGCCACCAGGAAATGCCGCCGAAGGAAAAACGTCGGCCGGCGCCCGCGGAGTTCGCCGCGGTGATGGCATGGTTTGAATCCCACCTCCAGGTGGATTGCACCGGGCCGCGTGATCCCGGACGCGTGACGCTCCGCCGGCTCAATCGGGCGGAATATAACAACACCCTTCACGATCTGCTCGGGATCGACTTTCGCCCGGCGGATGCGTTCCCGGCCGACGTGGCGGGTTATGGTTTCGATAACAACGGCGACGTTCTTTCGATGGCGCCCGTGCTGATGGAAAAATACCTCGCGGCGGCAAGGCTCTCGCTCGACAAGGCAATCAAGACGGACCCGATCGTGCCGCCGCCGTCGCAACGTTGGGAAGCGGCGACGTTGGAGGGAACGTTCGCCAAGACCGATCCCAATGCGGCGGTCGCCGCCTCGGGGCCGAATTTTGGTGCGGGACTACGCCGGACTTCCCCCGTGGGGCGGGTTTTTCCGGAGCGCGGCGAAATTTTCGTCGACTACGATTTCCCAGCGGACGGCGAGTACGTCCTTCGCCTGCGCGCTTACGGTACCCAAGGCAGCGCAAACCGCGCGCGCCCGCAGGTGGCCTTCAAAATTGATGATCTGCCGATGGACGCGCCTTTCACGATCAAGGAAGACCAGCGCAACACCTCGGTGTATTCGTTGAAAAAGGTGCGGGTGACCGCCGGCAAACACCGGGTCGCTCTCGCCTTCCTCAATGGCCCGAGTTCGGAAGAGGTCGCTGCCGCGAAGGCGGCGGCGGAAGTGGCTGCAGCCGCGGCTCCCGCTGGAACCGCCGCGCCGGCACCGACGGCGCAAGTTGCCGCCGTGGGCAACAACGAAGACAATCCCGCGGGCGACGCCCCGGCGCGCCGCGCCCGTGAGGCTCGCGTGGTGACACCTCCGCCGGTCGACGACGCGGTTGAGGCGGCTGCGGAGGCCGGCGCGGTTGCCCCCAAGTCCGCCACGCCCGCGGCCGCAACTCCCGCTGCCGATCCGCCCCGCCGGCCCCAGGCCGCCCAGCGCCCGGCCGCCGTCGCGACGCCCGCCGGCTCGCCCACCGGCAAACCCACCCTCGGCGTGATTTATCTGGAAGCGGAAGGCCCGCTGGCTCCGACACCCGACCGCATGCCGGAAAGTTATCGCCGCGTCATGATCGCGCAGCCGTCTGCCACGGTCTCGAAACCGGAGGCGGCGGAAAAAATCCTCCGGAGTTTTGCGCGCAAGGCGTTTCGCCGGCCGGTGCGCGACGACGAACTGAAGCAACTGCTCGCGTTCTGGACGAAGGCGGATGCGGACGGCCGGTCCTTCGACGACAGCATTCACCTCACTTTGCAGACCGTGCTCGCGTCACCGCAGTTTCTTTTTCGAGTGGAACTGGAGCCGCAGGCGAACGAACTCGACGGGATTCATACGCTGAACGACCACGAGCTCGCGACGCGTCTTTCCTACTTTCTCTGGAGCACGACGCCGGATGCCGAGTTGTCCGCCCTGGCCGACGCCGGAAAGCTGCGGGCCAGCCTGGCCACGCAGGTGCAACGAATGATGAAGGACCCGCGCTCGCATTCGCTGATCGAAAACTTCGCCGGGCAGTGGCTGCAGCTCCGTCAGATGCAGAACGTCTCGCCCGACCTGAAACTGTTCCCGCAGTTTGACCAGCAGCTGCGCACGGCGATGACGAAGGAGACCGAACTCTTCTTTAACGCGATCATGCAGGAGAACCGCAGTGTCCTCGATTTTCTCGATGCGGATTTCACCTTCCTGAACGAACGGCTCGCGCAGCATTACAGCATCGCGGGCGTGAAGGGTGAAGAATTCCGCCGGGTCCAGCTGACCGACCAACATCGCGGTGGCATTCTCACCCACGCGAGCGTGCTGACAATCACGTCCTACCCTAGTCGCACGTCACCCGTGCAACGCGGCAAATGGGTTCTCGAAAACCTGCTCGATGACGCGCCGCCACCGCCGCCACCGAATGTGCCTGCGCTCGACGAAGCTGGTAAAGTTCTCTCGGGCACGCTTCGCCAGCGGATGGAGCAGCACCGCTCGAACAGCCAATGCGCGTCATGTCACTCCCGGATGGATCCGATTGGATTCGGTCTCGAGAACTACGACGCGATTGGCGCCTGGCGGACCAAGGATCAGGACGGAAGTGAGATCGACGCTTCAAGCACGTTGCCTGATGGCCGGAAGATCGCGGGCGCCGAGGACCTCAAAGAGATTCTCCGCGGGCAGCAGGATCGTTTCGCCCGCAGCCTGGCGGATCGGATGCTGACCTTCGCGCTTGGCCGCGGACTCGAGGCTTCGGATAACTGCGTCGTCGACGAAATCGTCCACGCGCTGAAACAGAACGACTACAAATTTTCGGTGTTGGTAAACGAGATCGTGAACAGCGATCCCTTTCAAAAACGCAGCGGCAAAGTGGCAAAAAAAGGTGACCTATGAGCAATCTGATCATGTCCCGCAGAACCTTGTTACGTGGAATGGGCACCGCGGTCGCGCTGCCGTTTCTGGAGTCGATGCTCCCGGCGACGCGCCTGTTCGGTGCCGAGTCCGCTGCCGGAGGAAAGCTCCCGGGGCCCCGCCGTGTCGCTTGGATCTACGTGCCGAACGGGGTGAACATTCCCCATTGGATGCCCACCGAGTATGGCTCGAGCTACGAACTTTCCCCTACGCTCAAACCGCTCGCGGCGTTCCGCAGCAAGATGACGGTCGTGAGCGGCTTGGTGTGCGACAAGGCCAACGCCAATGGCGACGGCCCGGGCGACCACGCGCGCGCGATGTCCGCTTATCTCACCGGCGCGCAGCCCCGCAAAACGGAAGGGGCGAATATCAAACTCGGAATGTCCGTCGACCAGGCGATCGCCGGGAAGATCGGCCATCTCACGAAGTTTCCCTCGCTTGAACTCGGCATCGAGGAAGGAAAACAGATTGGGCGCTGCGATAGCGGCTATAGTTGCGCGTACTCCCACAGCCTCTCCTGGCGCGGTGAGGAAACTCCCGTCGTAAAAGACTGCGACCCGCAGTCAGTCTTCGACCGGCTCTTCACGAGCGGCGATCCCAGGGAATCAGCGGAAGCGCGCGCGCGCCGGGAAAACGATCGCAAGAGCGTGCTCGATTATGTGCTGCAGGACGCGAAGAGCTTTCAGGGAAATCTTGGCTCCGCGGACAAGCGCAAGATGGACGAGTACCTGACCTCCATCCGCGAGATCGAGATTCGGCTGAATCGAACCGTGGTTGAGGCGCCGCCGCCTTCCGGCGCGGAACGTCCGACGGGCAAACCACGCGAATTTCCCGATCACACGAAGCTGATGATCGACATGATGGTGCTGGCGTTTCAGGCCGACCTTACCCGCGTCGTCACGTTTCCCTTCGCCGACGAAGGCAGCAACCAGAAGTACCCCTGGGCGGATGCCGATGTGCCGCACCACGGGACGTCGCATCATCAAGGCGACGCGGCCAAACTGGAAGCGCTCGCGCGCATCAATGTGTTTCACGTCGAGCATCTGCGTTACCTGCTCGAAAAGCTCGATTCCATCCAGGAGGGCAATGGCTCGATCCTCGACAATTCGCTCATTGCTTACGGCTCCGGAAACAGCGATGGCCAGCGGCATAATCACGACAACCTCCCGACTCTCCTCCTCGGTAAAGGCGGCGGCACGGTGACTCCCGGTCGTCACGTCAATTACGATGGCCAACCGATCAATAATCTCTGGCTCTCCATGATGGATCGCATGGGCGCTCCCATGGACCGTCTGGGCGATAGCACGGGCCGGCTTTCACTTTCCTGATCTACGAGCTTTTCCCGCGCCTCGGCACGAGGTCGAGGCGCGCCGGCTCTCCCAAACGGTGAGTCGAGGTCGGCGGAGCGTGAATCCCATGTTGTCGGGAAGGTTCGTGTCCCTTCGCGCGATTCGCGGCGGGCCGGATGGAGATGCACGCGTACGTTTCCAGATTTCTCCTCCCAAGTTTTGCTGGCACACGGACGGAATCAAAAGTGGAACGGCGGCCACGATACGGGTCTATGAATTCTTCTCCCAACCCAAACTATCCTTCAAAACGCATGACAATCCCTTCCCTTTCACCGAGCGAAACCTCCCCGACAAAATCGCGAGTCACGACTGCGAAACGTTATGGGATTTTTGTGGTGGAAGATCATGCGATCACGCGCTTGGCCCTCGTGGCGTTGATCAATGACGAGGCGGATCTTTACGTTTGCGGGGAGGCCGACAGCGCGACGGACGCACTCGTCCGTATCGCGAAACTGGAGCCAGCAGCCGTCATTGCCGACATCACGCTCCGTTCCGGCAACGGAATCGAATTGATGCAGAAGCTGATTTTGCTCTGTCCCGGAGTTCCGGTGCTCGCGATTTCCGGGCACGACGAAAACGTTTTTGGCGAGCGAGCCCTGCAGGCGGGCGCGCGCGGCTACCTGGCGAAGGGAGCGGGCGCCGAGAAGATCGTCCCCGCGATCCGGACAATCCTCAGCGGGCAAATTTATCGCCCCGACCAGCTGAAGCAAAAAAACCCGATGCCCCAGCGGACGACTTGAGCGGACGCTGCCGGCTGTCTGTGGAATTTCTAAGACGGCCGCTCAGAAACCGACGACCGTTTGACGGCTGGGATCCATTTGGACGTCGCGCTGGTTCGCACGACAGAGCGCGAGAAGGGCGACGAGCACCGCGGCCCCGCTTCGGTCCCGACGTTTCTCGATGC
>JBDSSU010000288.1:0-8959 GCA_039928635.1 Opitutaceae bacterium
TGAATGCAACCAACGGTGACGCCAAGAAACGTATAAAGGTGTCCCATCCACTCGGAGTCACGACGCGCAAGATAGTCGTTCACCGTCACCAGCTGCGTGTTTCGGGCCGTGAGCGCGTTCAGATAAAGCGGCAGTGTTGAAACCAGCGTCTTGCCTTCACCGGTCGCCATTTCGGCGATCTTCCCTTGGTGAATCGCCATGCCACCGATCAACTGCACATCGAAATGGACCATGTCCCACGTGAGTTCGTGGTCACAGACGATGATCTGGCGGCCCACGAGCCGACGGGCGGCATTCTTTACGGTGGCAAACGCCTCGGGGAGAATTTCCTCTAATGCGGCCTTTTTATCAGAAGCCGCCGCAATCCGGGCGCGAAATTCGTCGGTCTTCGCGCGAAGCTGCTCGTCGCTCAGCGTTTGGTAAGACTTCTCGAGCTCATTGATCCGCGCGACCGTCGGCCGGGCTTTCTCCAGGAACTTCCGATAGTGTCGCCCGGAGAAACGTTTGAACAAAAGTGAAAACATGAAGGGGCAAGACCGTAGCCCGGTGCGAGGGCTTGGCAAATGCAGAATGCCAGCCGGCAAACCGCGCCCCAGACGGGTAAAAAATTGAGCGGAACGCCTGGTTTGTCCCCTTATCGCCGCCCTTACGCCTCTCCTAAAATCGACGTACCGAACCGCCCGATCACACCCGGCCGCGGAAGTAAGCGATCGTGCGCTTGAGGCCTTCTTCGAGCGGAACCTGTGGTGCCCAGCCGTTCAGATTTTTTTGCGCCAGGGTGATGTCAGGCCGGCGCTGCTTCGGGTCATCTGCGGGCAACGGCTTGTGGACAATCTTCGATTTTCCCCCGACCAGCTTCAACGTGAGTTCGGCGAGCTGGAGCATCGTGAACTCGCCCGGGTTGCCGCAATTCATCGGGCCGACGATCGCGGTCTGGTTCATGAAGCGGACGAAGCCTTCGATCAGATCGTCGACATAGCAGAACGAACGCGTCTGCGAGCCGTCCCCGTAGATCGTGATGTCGTCGCCGCGCAGCGCTTGCACGATGAAGTTCGAAACCACGCGCCCATCGGCCTCATGCATGCGCGGGCCGTAGGTGTTGAAGATCCTGATCACACGGATATCGACGCCGTTCTCGCGGTGGTAATCGAAGAAAAGGGTCTCGGCACAACGCTTGCCCTCATCATAGCAGGAGCGTTTCCCGATCGGATTCACATTCCCCCAGTAGCTTTCGGGCTGCGGATGAACGGCCGGATCGCCGTAAACTTCACTCGTGCTCGCCTGAAACACCCGCGCCTTCACGCGGCGCGCGAGGCCGAGGCAGTTGATCGCGCCCATCACCGAGGTCTTGGTGGTTTTGATGGGGTTGTACTGGTAGTGCGGCGGTGAGGCGGGACAGGCCAGATTGTAGATCTGGTCGACCTCGTACTTGAAAGGATCGATCACGTCGTGCCGCACGAACTCGAAGCGGTCGTTGGTCAGGAGATGCGCGATGTTTTGCTTCCGGCCGGTGAAGAGATTGTCGATGACGATGACTTCGTTGCCCTCCTTCAGAAGGCGCTCGCTCAAATGGGACCCGAGGAAGCCGGCGCCGCCGGTAATCAAAATGCGCATATGGCGGAGAACGTGAGAGACGGGCCCCGTCATTTCGAGCAAAAGTTGCGCTCGCTCACGGCGCCTCGTGAATTTCCACGAGGACGCCGCCGCTGGATCGGTTGAGGCCGGAGACTTGCGCGGTGAATCTGCCGGGCGGCAGGATCACGACGAGGAGGCGGCATTGCTCGCGCACATGGCTCGCGCAATCGCTGTCCGTCCTGCCGACACCACCCCCGACGCGGCTATCTTCGCCTTCAAGACGGAGTCCACGCGCGGCTGGCTGTGGCGCGCTGCTTCCCACAGCCGGACGGCAGAGCGACTCTCCGTTTCGTCGAGCAGCACGTTCATCCCAACTTCCTCCACTTGCGCGCCGCCGGTCTCACCACGCGCGAGTGCGAAGTGCTCCACGGGATCGCGCACGGCAAACGCGACACCGAGATTGCCACCATTTTGGCCTGCGCGCCCGCCACGGTGAGAAAGCACGTCGAAAACCTCCTCCGCAAACTCCACGCGGAGAATCGCGGCACCGCCGTGAGCCTCGCGCGGGCGCGTCTCGGCAGGCGACCGGCGCATTCTCTCGGTCGTGGCACCGCGGACTTGCCAACGTCAGCGCACGCCCCAAATTCTCACACCCATGGATTCCGTCGCGACTCTCCCGTGTTTTTGACGGTCGATGACTATCTGCGCCACGAAGCCGACGGCCAACTCCGCCACGAATACATCGGCGGCTCCGTTCATGCGATGGCCGGTGCGAGCGAACAGCATAATCTCATCTCTGGAAATCTGTTCACCGCGTTTCACACCCACCTGCGCGGCGGCCCGGGCAAAGCTTACATGGCCGACTTCAAGGTCCGGCTTGAGGTGAACCGCGAGGATATTTTCTATTACCCCGATGTCATGGTTGCCTGCGTCCGCGACGGCGTCGAAAAATTCTACCTGCGTTACCCGAAGCTCATCATCGAGGTGCTCTCGCCCTCGACCGCCGCCATCGACCGTCGCGAAAAACTGCTCAACTACCCGCTGATTCCCACGCTCGCCGAATACGTGCTCGTGTCGCAGGATTCCCGTGAAATCACGCTGCACCGGCGCGAAGAACAGTGGCGGCCGGTGGTGATCACGGCAGCTGACGTGCCAGTGGAGTTTCGCTCGATCAAACTCAGCGTTTCGCTCGCGCAAATCTACGAAGGCGTGCTGTAACGGGTTCGGTGCCGCGCGCACGCCGACCCGTTTTCGTGGCGCCTCGCCGAGCCAGGCGAGCGGCCCCTACCCCGCCGTGCGCGCCGCTGCTCCCGCCTCGTACCGCTCGATCCAAGCGCGATGCCACGTCGCGAAATCTCCCGCCTCAAGGTGCGCCCGCGCCTGCGTCATCAGGTCGAGGTAGAAATGCAGATTGTGCAGCGTCAGCAGGGTACAGCTCACGATCTCGCCCGCCACCGTGACATGCCGAAGATAAGCACGGGAAAAATTCCGGCACGTGTAGTTGTCGAGTCCCTCGACAATCGGGCGCTGATCGGCGCGGTATTTTTCATTCCGCAGGTTGATCGGGCCGTCGGGGGTGAAGACGAGTCCGTTGCGCGCCACGCGACTCGGCAACACGCAGTCGAACATGTCCACGCCCAGCGCGATCATCTTGAGCAGTTGCGGCGGCGTCCCGAGCCCCATCGTGTAGCGCGGCTTGTTCGCCGGAAGGAACGGCGTCGTCGCTCCCACCTGTTTCAACATTTCTGGCTCCGGCTCGCCAACGCTCACGCCGCCGACGGCGTAGCCGGGGAAATCCAGCGCCGCCAGCGACTCCGCGGCCTCACGCCGCAGATCGTCGAACGTGGAGCCTTGCACGATCGCAAAAACATGATGCCCCGCCGCGAGAAAACCGCTGTCGGTCGCGATCTGCCTGCACTGCTGCGCCCACCGGTAGCTCCGCGCCACCGCCTGCGCGCACGCGTCGCGCTCACATGGCCACGGCGGACATTCATCGATCACCATCGCGACATCGCTTCCCAGGTTTTGCTGGATGCCCATCACCTCTTTCGGGCCGAGAAACAACTTCGCCCCGTCGAGATGCGACTGAAACGCCACGCCCTCCTCGCGGATGTCGCGCAGCTTCGCCAGCGAGAAAACCTGAAACCCGCCGCTGTCGGTGAGGATCGGTCCATCCCATCCCATAAATTTGTGGAGTCCGCCCATCTCGCGCACGAGTTCCGAACCCGGTCGCAGGTTGAGGTGATAGGTGTTGCCCAAAATAATCTGGGCACCGATCTCGTGAAGATGCGCCGGCGTCAGTGACTTCACCGTCCCCTGCGTTCCGACCGGCATGAAGATCGGCGTCTCGATCACGCCATGCCGGGTCGTCAGCCGGCCGCGTCGCGCAGCGGTGACTGTGTCGGTTTTGAGGAGCTGGAAGTGATCGGGCATTCGACTAATTTTTGCGTCGTTCCCGCGCGACGGCGCGGAGAATGGCCGGCTTTCGGCCGGCATAGTGCACCGTGAGCACGAAGACGGTCTCCCGCTCCACCGCGTCGAAAATCAAATCGGGAAACGGTCGCGTCAACCGCGTGCGAATTCCCGCGCCCGCTTTGACCGCGTTTTTTTCCGGCAGAACCAGAATCTCGTCCACCGTCGCGTAAACCGTGCGCTTGAATCGCTCGCCAAGCCCTGGCGACAGCTCCTCGTAGCGCCCCATCTCCTCGCGCACGTCCGCCTCAATGCGCGGGTGAAAAACCGGCCGGTGCGTCACTGCAGCTTACCCTAGCCGGGCTTTCAATTCGTCGCAGGAAAGACCGGGCGTCGGATCAGCCTTCAGCTCGTGCCAGCGCGCCTGCACCTCGCTTACTTGCGCCGGCTCGATGGAAATTTCTTTTTCAGAAATCGACGCCCACAGTTCATCGATCAGCGCGAGGCGCTCCGCGACCGGCAGCTTCACCAGTTCTGCAACGTGGCTCATGGATGCAACAGAACCCGCGGTGCTACGGCTGGCAATTTGTTTCGACGCCCGCGCGGCGCCACAGGCTCGCGGCTGATCTACCGTCTACCCGCTGACCTCGGGCGCACGAACCACACGGAAGCCGAGGATGCGGTAAGCCTTGGGCGATGAGGTTATTTGCGCTGAGGCGGAACTTGCCACCCCCGCCTGCCGCGGTAGGTGTCGGGCGAAGAATTCACGCTCTCCCCTGCCTTCCGCGCCGTCACCTATTTCCAGCGTTTGCGTCGAACTTTCCTTCCCTCTTCGTTTCCCCCTCGTTCCCCGAACCCCCATCCCGGTACGCCCGGTTATTCGATGATCTCACCGCAAATTGAATCCGCCATCCCACCTGCGACGATCCGCTTGATCTCGCGCAATGAGCGACGCCGTTTGACTGTGGCCGCATTGCTCTTCATGGGCGTGTTCACCTCCGCTGCGTTCGCCGAGGTTTCGTTACCGAACGTCTTTTCCGATCACATGGTGCTGCAACGGCGGCAGGCCAACCGGGTCTGGGGCAAGGCCTCCCCCGGGGAAAAAATCGTCGTCACGATCGGCGCGCAATCGCACGCCGCCACCGCCGGCGCGGACGGAGCGTGGCAGGTGACACTGTCTCCGATGGAAGCGGGCAGCACGCCCGCGAAGCTCGTCGCAAAGGGCCCGACGACCGAAGTCGCCGTCGACGATGTGCTCGTTGGCGAAGTCTGGATCGTTTCCGGCCAGTCGAATATGGCGGCTTCGCTGAACGGCACCTACGATTCCGATCTGGAAATCGCGGCCGCCAACCATCCGGAAATCCGCATGATGACTTATCCCAGCGTGGGAGCGCAGACGCCCACCTGGACGCATCCCAACGCGCGCTGGGTCGTCAGCACCCCGCAAGCGGCCCGCTCATTCTCCGCGGTCGGGTATATTTTCGCCCGTCAGATCCACGAATCGCTCGGTGTGCCCGTGGGCATCATCAACAATGCTTGGGCCGGCTCGCGGGCGGAAGCCTGGGTGCCGCGCAAATATTTTGACGGCCGGGAAAATCTGCTGCCGATCGTGGCCCGCTTCGACGGCTTCGCCAAGGAGCTGGCCGAGTTCAAGGCCAAGGCATCGTTGTCGCCCGCCGAACAGGCCAAAGTGCGGACATTGAGCACCGATGTGAATGGCGACGATCGCCCCGCGAACGCCTGGAACGGCATCGTCGCATCCCACGCGGGTTACGGCATCCGCGGCGTGCTCTGGTACCAGGGCGAGGGCAACACGCCGCGAGGTCACCAGCATCGCGAGCTGTTTCCGCTGCTGATCGAGAGCTGGCGCAAGGAATGGGGCCAGGGCGATTTTCCGTTCTATTGGGTCCAGTTGCCCGGCAATGCGGCCGAGAAACCCGAGCCCGGCGACAGCGATTGGGCCGAACTGCGCGAGTCACAGACGATGACCATGGCCAAAGTGCCCTACACCGGGCAGGCGGTCACGATCGACTTGGGAGAAGACGGAAATCTCCACCCGAAAAACAAGAAAGACATCGGCCTCCGCCTGGCGCGGATCGCGCTCGCCCGCGATTATGAGGTCAAAATCCCTTTTCAGAGCGCGGTGTACCGCTCGATGCGCGTTGAGGGCGGCAAGGCGATTCTCAGCTTCGAGACCGCGAACGGAAATTTGCGCGTGCTAAACTCTCCCGCAGTCGTCCGCGGCTTCGCCATCGCCGGCGAGGACAAGAGATTTGTGTGGGCTGACGCGACGATCAACCGCGACGGCACCATCGCCGTTTCCAACCCCAAGGTGCCAAATCCCGTGGCAGTGCGCTACGGCTGGGCCGACAACTCGGCGGCGAACGTCTACGACAACGCCCGGCTGCCGCTGACGCCCTTCCGCACCGACGACTGGCCCGCCAAGACGGCTGGAGTGCTGGTGCACTGAGCGAGCTGCTCAGCGGGCCAGCCGCGGTGGAGGCACAGGACGCCGCGCCATTGGTGGTCTCGTCGGCGCCGGTGATGACGACGCCCGCTTGGCCCTTCATGCAGGCGACGACGGCATCGCGGGTGCAGGCTGGACTCTCGTGAGCAACTGGAAGTGGGCGGGCAAAAGGAGCGAGCCGTAAGCAATGCGTAGCCCGCGTCTCAACCCGACACGCTCACTGTCTTTCTACCCGCTACTCACCACTCGCTACCCGCTACTTTCCACCGCCCGCGCGCTTGACCCTGCTGTCAATCCGGCGGTTATTGGCGGGCAGTGCTCCTCGTGATCGACAACTACGATTCGTTCACCTTCAACCTCGTCCAATATTACGGACAGTTGGGTGTGACGCAGCGTATCTTCCGCAACAACGAGATCACTCCCGCCGAAGCGCTCGCCCTCAATCCTGATCGTGTGCTCCTTTCACCCGGCCCCTGCTCACCGAAGGAAGCGGGCGTCACGCTGGACATCATCAAGGCGTTCGCCGGCGTGAAGCCGATCTTCGGGGTTTGTCTGGGCCATCAATCGATCGGTCACTATTTCGGCGGAAACGTGGTTCGTGCCGGACGCCTCATGCACGGGAAGACTTCACCGATTCACCACAAAGATACCGATCTGTTTCGCGGCATGCCCCAGGGATTTCTCGCGACGCGCTACCACTCGTTGCTCGTCGATCGCGCGACTTTTCCAGCCGAGTTAGAAATCACCGCGCAAACCGCCGAAGGCGAGGTCATGGGATTGCGCCACCGCAAACTGCCGATCTGGGGCGTGCAATTTCACCCCGAGTCGATCGCGACCGAGGGCGGCGTGAAGATCCTGCAAAATTTCCTGGAGCTGAATTGATCCGTAGTAGCGAGCATCGAGTAGCGGGTAGCGCGTAGACCAACCCTCTCTCCACACGGCCCCGCCTTTCTACTCGCTACCCACTACCCGCTACTCGCTACTTTCTTCCCCCCCATGCGCTGCCCCAAATGCACGTCCATCGAGGACAAAGTGATCGACTCCCGCATCAGCAAAGAGGGGAACACCATTCGCCGTCGCCGCGAATGCCTCGAATGTGGCAACCGCTTCTCGACCACCGAAGCGCTGGTTCGTGATGGCATGAGCGTCATCAAACGCGACGGCCGCCGTGAAGAATTCGACCGCGAGAAACTCAACCACGCCGTCCGCGCCGCCTGCCACAAACGCCCGGTGGACGTCGAACAGATCACCATGCTGGTCGAAGACGTGATTGATGTCCTCGAAGCGCGTTTCGACAGCGAGATCCCGTCCCAAGCGGTCGGCGACGCCGTCATGCAACGCCTCCGCAAGGTCGACCAGGTCGCGTACGTGCGCTTCGCCAGCGTCTACAAGGAATTCCGCGACGTCGGCGAATTCGTCGACGAAATCAGCGCGCTCGGAAAACAGAAAAAAGGCCCGACCGGTTAAACCGCGGATTCCCGACCGGACAGCCAAGCCAGGATTTTAACCACGGATGGACACCGATGAACACGGATGGAGAACAAATCCACCTGTCGGCACCATTCATTTGGCTCCTTCGCGACTAATCCGCATCGCCGTGTATGAGCCTCCGATGATCTTCCGAAAATCCGTGTTCATCCGTGTCCATCCGTGGTTCAAACCGGTTTGTTTTTTCCCGGGATTACTCAGTGGCTAAAACACCGATCCCGCGCCCTTCCCGCGACGAACTGCGCCGGCTGCATTTCATCAACGCGCTCTTCGCCGACGTCACCGGGCACGACCTCTACCTCGCGCAACAGATCAAGGAAGCGATCACCTTCAGCCTCGCCGAACTCGCCGCCCAAACCACCGCGCATCCGGAGTTCGCCGCGAAGTTCGACGCCGCTTTCAACGCCGCCGCCGCGCACCTCCTCGCCAAACTTTTCTCCGGTCAGACCCGCCGCGGCTTCTTTCACTGGGACGCCGCGCTCACGCCCGCCGCCGCCACGCCGCTCTTCGCCCGCGCCGAGTTGATGACGGGCCTGAAACACCTCGCCCCGTTCCGCGAATCCACGCTGCTCGTCACGAACCTGCGCCCCGCCCTGATCCCGCGCCGCGCGACCGCGCGCCGCCAGCGCGACTACGAGGAAGCCCTCGCGTTCATCCGAGCCCTGACCGCCGCCCGTACCACCCGCAGCGCGAACCTGCAGCTCCTGTTTTTGTAGCCCACGAAACATACGAACCACACGAAACCGAAAAACCGCTTTCCCCTTTCGTGTATTTCGTGTGTTTCGTGGGCCAACTTCCTCCCATGCCGAAAACTCTTTTCCAAAAAATCATGGACCGAGAAATCCCCGCCAAGATCGAACACGAGGACGACCAGTGCATCGTGCTGCACGACATCCAGCCGCAGGCTCCCGTTCATCTGCTGATCATCCCCAAACGTCTGATCCCGCGCATCGCCGAAACCACGGCAGCCGACGAACCTCTCCTCGGCCACCTGCTCGCCGTCGCGGGCATCGTGGC
>JBDSSU010000289.1:0-2819 GCA_039928635.1 Opitutaceae bacterium
CCTCCACAACCACGCGGTGAATGGCCGCAGCACCAAAAGTTTTATCAACGAGGGCCGTTGGGAAGCGATCGTCCGCGAGCTAAAGCCCGGAGATTTCGTGATCATCCAATTCGGTCATAACGACGAAAAGATCGAGGACCCGGCCCGGGGCACCGATCCCGCCACGACCTTCCGCGACAATCTGCAGCGGTTCATCCGCGAAACGCGCGCGAAAAACGCCACCCCGATTCTCGCCACCCCCGTGCCACTCAAACCCGGTTCGTCAGCAGCGCAGCGAAGAATGACCGCAGAAAAACGGCTAGCCCGCATGCATCACACTTTTCGTGAAAATTTTTTTGCCACAGAGAGCACAGAGCGCAGACACAGAGTTCACAGAGCCAAACATCGTGTCTTGCTCTGTGGCCTCTGTGTCCGAGCTCCGTGTCCTCTGTGGCTCATGCCTTGGTTGAATTTTGGTATGAGTTTTTCGGGCTCGATCTTAAGCGAACCTGCTCTAGGTCGCAGAGGAAACAGAGCCCAGACGCAGGCACGGGCATGACTCTGTGAACTCGGTGTCCGAGCCCTGTGCGCTCTGGGGCAAAAAAACTGACGGTGAGTGAGATGGAGTCCGCTATCGCTCGAGCGTGATGCTCATCAGTCCAATCACCACTTCGTTCGCGAGCGTACGAACCGTAAGCGATCGCAATGTCTTCGTCGGATCCAGCGGCAGACTCAGCACGGTGGCCGCACCTCCGTCCACTCTCCGGCCCTGTCCCTTGAACGCGCTGGCCTCAAGCACGCGCACCTTGCCGGTTTTCAAATCCACCCGCGTGGGAAGCGGCGCATCGTTCCTGAACTGGTAATCGTCGATGAAATAATCCTGCTCGATCGGCCACCACGTGGTGGGATTGTGGAGCGCCAGCCGAGCCGAGGAGCCGTCGGCGTAGCTCACGACGACTTCCCCGTTGTCGAACCGGCTCTGCATGAAGTTCGTCGAGCCCGCCATCAAAAGATGCGCGGTGGTCGCGCGGCCGCTGAGAGGAACGCTGACTTCGCGCGGATAGTTGTCCCACTGCGAAGTGAAGATGATGTTTTTGGCCTCGGCGTCGCCGGGGGTGGAGAAAGCCACTCCATTCGGCAGTTCCAGTTTGCCGCCCTGCGCCGCGGCCACCGCGCGCACGCCGCGGTCGTCAATTTCCACCATCTCGTTGACGTGTCCGGCCCACGCTCCGACTCCTTGCGCCGGGATCGCGAGTGAAACGTAGGGCGAACGAGGCGAGACGTATTTCCCCTGACGAAAAATCTCGGTGACGCGGTCATTGAACTGCGTCGTGAGCTCAACCTGCTCAAGGCGTCCCGTCGCGCGAAGACCGGGACTCGGGCTTGCGGGACCTTTGGATTGATCGATGGGAGCAAAGGCGAACGCAGCGTCCTGCACGGGGACCGCCGCTCCGCTCCAGTCGACGACAATTTCCGCCCGGTCCGAAAGCGGGACCGTGATCTCAATCCGGGGCGGAACTCCGGGGGCAGCCACTGCCTTGGCCGGAACTTCGCGCCCGTTCGATGTCGCACGCACAGATTCACCACGTGCCAAAATCTGCAGCTTCAGCTCCAACGGGCGACCGAAGTGCGAGTCCAACGTGAAGATTTCTTTCCCACCCTTGGCCCGGTAGCTGAAATCAATTTTCGGATGTCGCAACGACGCGTTCTTCCACGAGTGCGGAAATCCCGGCGTCACCTGCAAACGGCCGTTGAGCAGATCCGGCCGCACGCCAAATAATCCCTCGATCATCGCGCGCGAGAGGACGCCGCTGCCGTCCGCGAAATCGCGCTGCGACTCGCGGCGATAAACATCGAGATAGTTCATTGAACCGACGTTCCCCGGGCTGATCCCCATGAACATGCTCGCGAGCAAAGCGCCTTTCGTGAGGCGAAACGCTTCCTCCGCGCGGCCGGCCTGCCAGAAGGCGAGCGCGGTGTGGACGTTCTCGCCCATCACGACGTTGTTGATCGACCACGAGTACGGCATCCAGTTGGAGCTCGCCAAAACGTAGTAGTCCGCCTCCGTCGGAACTCCCGGTCCACGGACGGGAAGATGTGGCATCTGCGCATCGACATAACGCGTCATCTGCCAGGCTTCGAGAGGAGTCGGGATCTCGGCGTCGATCGTATGGTAAACGGTCCAGAGCGCGGCGCTCGGATGAACGAGCTGGTTCCCGAGCAAATCCTTGAACTCCCCGAACGTCCCTTCCTTTGGCAGCCACAGCAGTTCGCGCATCGCCCGTGCAATCAGAGCGGCTTCCTGCTCGTAAGGCGCGCCGTCGTACCCCAGCAGACGCGCGATCTGGGCCGCGGATTTGTGGTGCAGATAATTGTACGCGGAAGCATGCGCGGCGCCGCCTCCGTGGTACTGCAGGTCATCGCTCGCCCAAATCGCCGCGTAGCCTTCGTAAAGCGGCAGCTTTTGCTGACCGAATTCGCGGCGGAACAACCGGTGTTCCCACGCCAGGTGGCGCTCGACGACGGGCCACATCGTGCGGGCGAAATCGAGATCGCCCGTCCATCGCAGATGGCGGAAGAGCGCATCGATGAAAACCAGATTCATGTCGTAGTGGGAATTCGACAGGTCGCCGTTGCTGTGCAGCGCGGCCTCGCTGCGGGCGAGATTCGACACCGCATCGGGCGGCGGAATTTTTTCCGGGATCGGAGCGGTATTCTGGCGACCCGCCCAATAGGTGAAATTTTGCCGCGCACGATCGTGCCAGCCGAGCGCATCCAAAACATACGGACCACGCCAACCCAGCAGACGGGTGCGCCAAGCGATCGCCCCATGCATGATC
>JBDSSU010000290.1:0-10085 GCA_039928635.1 Opitutaceae bacterium
GGCCACTCGAGTGACGTCCAAAAATTGATTTTGAGTGATGCTGGCATTGAGATCGTAGCAGTGGACCCTACCGCGAATGGCTCGAATCAAGAGAAGGTGAGGGGAAAGAATTTGCCTCAGAGCAAAATAGATCAGGCGTAGATTATGCAAACCCGGCGTCCTAACTTCGTCGTCGGCGTGGGCGGTTCGGCTGGAGGCCTTAACGCCTATAAGGCGCTTTTGGACGCGCTGCCGTCGAATACCGGGATGGCCTTTGTCATTATTTCTCATCTTCTTCCAGCAGCCAGTAGCCAGTTAGCCCTGATCCTCTCGCGTCACACGAAAATGAAAGTAACGGTGGCTTCCATGGCGAAGCCGATTCGGGCGAATCACGTCTACGTGATTCCGCCGAATGCTGATCTTTTGATCGAGGGCTTGGACTTCAAATTGGTTTCCCCTCGCACCAAGAGAAACGCGCAGGTCGATATTTTTTTGACCTCTTTAGCCGAGGCGATGGGCGCGCGTGCGATTGGCGTCATCCTCTCCGGTTATGATGGAGACGGCGCGGAGGGGTGTAAGCAGATCAAGGCAAAGGGAGGAACAACCTTTGCCCAGGACGCATCTGCCGAAGTAGACGACATGCCTCGCAGTGCTCAGAATTCTGGCAGCGTTGATTTCGTTCTACCGCCGGAGAAGATTGCAGATAAACTACGGAGAATCGCAGGCGCTCGAATTAGTCACTGAGGCGCGCGGCTGTTTCTCGATCCCGCAGATTATTCCTGGGCCGCCCTGAAGGGGTCATGTCACGAATCGCGACAACGTTGCTCTCGGGAATTTATTCCATCGCTTGTGGCTCTCCGGGGCTTTGTCGCGATTCGTAATACCAACGTCTCTTAGCTTTTAGACTTTATATGGGAGCGCCAGAGTTTACTTTGTCGTGGAGCCAATCGTGGATGAGGGAGTGAACGCGGGAGGGCTCGCACCAAGGGCGAGCGGCGGCGGCCAGGTGGTTTTCGAGCCGGCGCAGGCTTGGATAAAGCCGGTTGCAGAGTTGGGCCTTGAGCAGGCCGCCAAACCGCTCGACCGGGTTGAGCTCGGGACTGTAGGGCGGCAGGGGCAGCAGGCGCAGATTGGCCGGGAGCCGGGCATCACGCTCGGGCAAGTGGAAGCCGGCTTGGTCCTGGATCACGACGTGGAGTGCTTTGGGATCGGACGCGGCGATCTGCTGGAGGAAAAGGGCGTGGATGTCCCGGTCGATCGCCGGGGTGAAGAGCAACTCGACCTGGTGTTTGCCATCCACTTCGAGCGCTTCGTGGAGATAGCCCCATTGGTATTTGGTCGCGTAGGGCGCATGCACCCGCACGCCGCGGCGGCCCCAGACCCGGCGGATGACCGGCAGCAATCCGTAGCGGTGTTCGTCGAGCACCCACAGCCGCACCGGTTGCGCCGGGGCCGGGCCAACCACCACGCTCAGGCGGGCGGGCAGCTCGGCCTTGAACGCGGCGGCTTTGGCCGGATCCTTTTTCGCATGGCTCTTGCGCGGCACTTTCAGTTTGCCGCCGAGCCGGCGCAGCACCTTGCGCACGCCGCTTTCGCTCAGGCTGCGGCGGGTGCGCTTCTTGATCCACGCTTGGGCATCGCGCGCCTGTCGGAACTGCCCCGCTTCCAGCCGCTCCACGAACTCGGTGGCCACCGCGCCGCGCACCGCTGGCACCCGCGCTCCCTTCCAATCGCGCTTCAGCAAGCCCGCCACCCCCTCCGCCACCACTTTGTCGCGGTAGTTAAAAACACTTTGCCGGCTCACATCGCTCGCCCGCGCGATCTGCTCGACGCTCAGCTCATGCTGCGCGATCAGGCGCACCACCAACAACCGCCGTCGCGTCCAGTCCGGCTGCTTCTGCGCCCACGCCGCTTCGATCTCCGCCACCAGCTTCGCTCCCAACTCAGGTAGTTTTCGCGTCATCCCAAAAACCTACCGGACTCGATCCCGTTGGGAAGTAAAAAAGCTAAGGGACGCCGGTATAACATGACCCCTTAGCGGCGCCCCGGCTTAGCAGCGCCCGCTCGGCTGCGGTTCGCAAGCGTCATGGCGCGCAGCGCGCCAGCGAGGAAGTCACCCGGAGGGGCCCTTCGTTGAAACGCGTTTCCGGCGGTAATGGGTTGCGCGTTCGTATTCCTTGCATCTGTTGGCGCGACCATGGCTGTTTCAGTGACCGTAAGAAACAATGTGAAGGTCTTCGGCAGCGGACAGCAACCCGTCCTCTTTGCGCACGGATTCGGCTGCGACCAGAACATGTGGCGTTTCATCGCGCCAGCATTCACCGATCGATTCAAGGTGGTGCTCTTCGATTATGTCGGCTGCGGCGGGTCGGACATTACCGCTTACCGGGCGGAACGCTATCAAAGTCTCCAAGGTTACGCGCGCGATATCGTCGAGATCGCCGAGGCGCACGATTTGCGCGACATCGTTTTCGTCGGCCATTCAGTGAGCAGCATGATCGGGATTTTGGCGGCCAAACTTGCGCCGGAGCGTTTCGCGCAGCTCATCCTGTTGGTCCCGTCGGCGTGCCACCTCGATTTTCCGCCGGATTATTTCGGCGGCTTCACCCGTGCTGACCTCGAGGGATTGCTCGATTTGATGGAGAAAAACTACGTCGGTTGGGCGAGCTTCCTCGCTCCGATGGTCATGAAAAACGATGACCAGCCTGCCCTGCAAAAAGAGCTGGCGACCAGCTTCTGCGCCGCCGATCCCTCCATCGCGCGACGGTTCGCCGCGGTCACGTTTCTTTCCGACCACCGGAACGATCTTCAAGGGGTGAATGTCCCGGCGCTCATCATCCAATGCAGCGACGACGCGCTTGCTCCGGCCAGTGCGATTGACTTCGTCCATCGACAGCTCCCGGGGAGCGCGATGCGAACGCTTCAGGCCAGCGGCCATTGCCCGCATATGACCCACCCGACGGAGACGATCGCCGCCATCAACGAGTACCTGTCCTCACTCCGCTCCTGAGGACGGGCATCCGGAAGCCGCAGCTATGTCCCAGCGATTAGAATGGGGCGGCAGCTTGGCTGGATCGTTCATCCTGACGGCCGATTGTCGGATCTTGGAAGTCAACGGGGCCGCTCTGCGGTGGCTCGGTTACTCCGAGGACGAACTTGTCGGAAAGCCATTTCACGTGGTTCTTGGGAGTGGCGGGCAGTTTTTCCTCCAGTCGCAGATTCTGCCGATGCTGAAATTGAAGGGCAGCTTGGAGGAAATTTATCTCCGGATGCGCGGCAAATCCGGCGATACCGGGCCCATGCTGGCCAACACCGCGCTGCGGGAAACCGGAGAACCGCGGATCGAGTTCACGTTTCTGCGCATCCCCCAGCGGGGCCACTTGGAGGACGAGTTGCTCCAGGCGAGAAAAATGGCGGAGCAAGCCAGCGATGCGAAAACCAAATTTCTCGGGATGATGTCGCACGAGCTGAGAACGCCGCTTCAGCTCATCGGGCTGAACAATCAGATGTTGCTCGGAGGTGAATGCGGTCTCCTCAACGAAGAGCAAAAGGAGATGCTGGAGGCGAGTCAGAGCGCAGCCGACTCCGTCGCGGTGCTGATCGACGATATTCTGGATTTTGTGCGAATGCAGGGCGGTCCGGCCAATCTCACCCTCGAGCCGGTGCGGGTGAGCCGCGTGCTGGACCGGGCGGAAATCAGCCTCCGCCATCGCTTGCATCAGGCAGGGCTGATCTGCGCCCGGCGCCCCGGCGTGGAGAACCTTTCGGTGCTCGCCGATAAAAACCGTCTCCAGCAAATCCTGCTGAATCTGCTCAACAACGCGCTGAAGTTCACCCCCCGAAACGGCTCCGTGACGATTGCCAGTCACCGGGCGGACGAGTTCGTGGTGATTGAAGTCATCGATACGGGATGCGGCATCCCGCCGGAACAGCTCCAGCGCATCTTTGAGCCCTTCGTGCAGCTGACCACCTCCATCGAGTCGACGGACAAGCCGGGCATCGGACTCGGTCTCGCGATTTGTCGGGACCTCGCGCGGGCAATGGGCGGCAGGATGGGGGTAAAAAGCGAGCTGGGGGTCGGCTCGACCTTCAGCATCTCCCTCCCGTGCGCCACACCACGGGAGCAGACCGGGTCAGCTGAAACGTAATACATCGGCGACGCCGCTGCCGCCCGCGCGAATGCCGCCCGCGATGCCAATCCCCGCCGCACTCCCGGGTGGTCATTTGGCTGCCCACTAGGGCATTCCGCTTTTCCGAGATACTGAAAACGCTCGACGAATGCCGGGAATCGATTCACCCCCAACAACGAAAATTGCACTCGTCATGAACTCCTCCTCCACGCCTCAACTCATCTCCGCCCCGGCGTGCGTCGCCGGTGGTGCGCAATACCAGCACCTCGCCTACGTCGATGCCTACGACGCCGTCCTCAACGGCGACTACGCCTTCGTCGCCTACAAGGAAACCGACAGCTCCGGCGAGTGGCGCGTGCGTATCAAGTCTTCACAGACTGCCGGCGCCGTCTTCGAGCCCGCCGCAATGAAGAGCAACGCGCGCTCCGCCGGCGCGCAGGGCAAGCCCTGGTTCCAGTGGGGTTACAGCTTCGACCCGAGTTCCGGAGACCTGCGCAACATCCAGTTCCGCGTCCACGTGAAGGACGGCCAGCCCGCCGAGATCGAGATGTTGGTCCAGCTCCGCAAGGCCGACGGCAGCGCCGACGCGGCGAAGTCCGTGAAGTTTGCCTGGCCGGCCTGAGCAAAACCAAAGCAGTTAATTTAACTGGCACGCCCCGCCATGACGCCCGTCGGACCGAGCCCACCCGGCGCACCCGGGTCGGCGACTGACTGGCGCGTGGTCATCGACGAGAAAGGACGCTGCGGCTCGATCAGCTACAACGAGCCGGCGGGCAGTGTCGGATTTTCCTGGGAGTTTGGCGGCGGCGATACGGTGGCGATTATCTCGTTTGAAGACGAAGCCACCTGGCGCACGCGGTACCCGTGGGCGGTGGGGCGACGCGCGGAAATTTTGCGGCGCGTCGCCGATGAAGTGATCCGTCAGAAATCGCCCGGGAGTTTCGCCGAGATCGACGAGCAGGCGGGCTGGATCAACCTTCGCCAAGTCACGCCGCCCCGCCTCCCTGCTGCCGCTCCTGCCAGTCACCAAGCTTTTCGCGATCGGAAAGCAAAACTCACGCTGATCCTTGCCGCCTTCGTCCTCGTCTTGGTCGTCGCCGCCTTTGGCTTGAAAAGCATGTTCTCCATCCAGTCGTCCACCGGAACGCCGCTCGGACTTTCCGTGCGCACGCCGCAACACATCGCCACGCTCATTCGCACGCTCGAACCGTATGTGCCGTCGCTGCACCGCAACCCGGACAACGACCGCCATCGCCTCGCATTATTTTTGTACCCGGTGGACGGGCGTTCGCCCGGCCGGACGATCCCCATCGCCCAGGGACTTCGCATCGGCGATTTCAATCTGGCGCAACTGCTGGGCTGCGATGGCAGCACAGTTTGGTTCAACCTAAACGGCATCGGCGGCGTGAATCTCACGACGGGGAAACTCGTCGGAGCAGCCGACCTGCGCCGCGCCAATACCGTGCTCGACGAAACGTGGGATGATTTTCGCCGGTTCGAATTCGACGGGCGCCTGCGCGTCACGCTGCCGGATCGCCAGCGGATTTTCGAAGTCGTCCCCGAAACGCTCCAAGCCATCCCGTCGCCCACGCCTCGCGACCCCGCGAAACTTCCCTTCGATCCCGCTCTGCAGGACTTCCTGAGTTCGGGTGTCCGTCCGACCCCGACCGAGTGGCTCGGCCTGCATTCTCCAAACGAAGTCGCGCGTGAATTCAAACCGAAGTCGCGGCTCTCGCGGACCAACCGCGCGGAGAATGCGAAGGAACTCCGCCGCCTCCACCGCGCCGAGCTCGGCCCCGAGCTGGATCGCGGTTATCGGGAGGTGCTGTCGATGACACCCGTTTCAGAAGACGAATTTTTCAACGCGGCGTTTCTGCGCGCCGCCGCCAGTGCGGACCCGCTCCGACTTTCCGCACCGGAAAGTTTCCTGATGGTTTATACCTCAAAGCCCGGCCTTGGCGGCACGGCGATGCTGGCCCGCGTTGACTCGACGGGAAAAATTCTCTGGCGAACAGACACGGGCATCGAGCGTTTCAAGCTCGCGCAAATTCTCCCGGACGCGCGCAACGTCGCTTTCATCGGCACGCGCCCGCCCGTGCCGGACAAGTTGTCCGAGCCGATTCTCGTCATCGTGGACAACCCATCCGGAGCCGTCTCCACCACCACTCTTTGGAAATGAATCCCGCCCTAAAACTCACCGTCAGAAATTTCCCCGCCTGCATCGCCGACCTCGGTTTTACTGCCCAGCTCCCGACGGACTGGATTGCGCACGAGCTGCCGCCGGAGGAAATGGATTTTTCCGTTCCGACGAAATTGGTCCCGCTCGCCATCGTCGCCGCGCCGCACGCGACCATCGCGTTCGCATTCGCCGCGCGGCCGGCTTACGACGACGGCACGTTGCACGACTGGGCGTCGTTTCATCTGAACCACAACCAGCTTAATCCCCGCGCCATCGGCTCGGATCAAGTCGCCGGCGTGCCGGCCGTCATCGGCGAAGCCACTCAGGAATCGGACGTCGGCACGATCCTCGTGCGCTTCGCCTTTCTCGAAGACGGTGGGCGTTTGATTAACCTCTCGCTCACCGCGCCGGAACAACTCGCCGACGCCGTGCGCGACGCGTGGTTCGCGATGCTCCAATCGTTCACACTGGAGAGCCCCAAAGGCTCGCGGTTCACCATCGCGCCCGTGAGCACCGCGCCGCAGGCAGAGCCGATGCCACCTTCCGATTCCACTCCGCCGTCGGATTCCCCGCCACCTTCGGATTCTACGCCCACCGCTCTCATGACTTCCGCGGAAGTCGCCGCCGCGGCACTCGCCACCGATGCGTCCTCGCTCGACCCGGAGAATCCGATCAACGCCCGGCTGCGTGAAAACGGGGTGGGGCTCGTCCCGCGCGTCGCGTCGATCGATCTCGCGGAAAAATCGGCGCGGGTCGGAGCGGGTGCCGTGCAGGGTTTCTTCCGCGTACCGCTCGGCTGGCATGTGATCGACGACGGCAAGCGCACGCTCGTCTTCGATGCCGCCAATCGCATCCAGGTCAGCCTGAGCCAGCGCCTGCACGAAGGCGCGAGCGCCACCGACTTTGCCCGCCAACTCGTCCAGCCCTACCTTGAACAACAACCGGATCTCCCGACGATCGAAGCCACGTTGTCCGGCATCGCCTGCGCGGGTGTGCGCGGCGTCACCGTCGGCCCGGAAACGCTGGATCAACTTTTTTTCGTGCGCGATATTGGTCGCGAAGGTCTCTACTTGGTCGCCCGGATTTCCGCCACGGCCGACGATTCGAAACGCGCCCTCGATCTCGCGGGCGACATCGTCGCTACCTTCGACGCGCCCGCCTCCGGGACATGAGCGCGACCATTGATCATCTGTGCATTGACCACCGCGTGACCGTGCTGCGCGACTTCACCGACGCGACGGGCTTCACGCTGCGGGCCGGCGAGAGCGGACTGATCTGCGGGATTTCCTTCGATCAGATCCGGCGGGAAATTCACCTCGAGATCGAACGCGCAGCGGGAAAAGTCGCGCTGACGTTTTCGTTAAACGCGACGACCGGCCCGCGCAACGGCCACATGCGCGAGTATTTTGAAATGGGCGAAGACGTTTCCACGCCGCGCGTCTTCCCGGCGTTCCGCCGGCCCGCCGCCGAACGAAAGATGATCGTGCCGCCGCCGGAAAATATTCCTGGGCCACGCCACGACTCGGCTTGGGACCGTGTGGCAAACAGCACCGGCGGGCCTGACCAGCTCAAAGACGTCGAGGAAGAGATGCGGAAAGCGTTTCAGCATATCGGTGTGGCGGGCTCGATCGCGGAAATCTATGCCAAGCGGATGCGCGCGTTTCAACGCGCCGGCAACGAGCCGCGCGCCATCGCCGCCTTCAAGTTAGCAGTCGGTTGGATGGGCACCTACGCGGGCTGGGCCACGAGCGGCGGCGAAGGCGCGGCACTCTCGCTGGAGCGCGATGATTTCCACGACGCGCTCGTCCGCGAATTCGGCTACGACCCGACCGAGCCGAAAACCTAGCCCGAAAAACACATACCAAAATGCAACCAAGGCATGAGCCACAGAGGACACGGAGCCCTTCGGCATGCTCAGGGCCTTGAGCTTGTCGAAACGGCTCGGACACAGAGGCCACAGAGTAAGACACGATGCTTGGCTCTGTGAACTCTGTGTCTGCGCTCTGTGCTCTCTGTGGCAAAAAAATCTTCACGAAAAAGTGTGATGCATGCGGGCTAGCCGGGTTGGCGCGCCCCCTGCAACCGGTCGCGACGCTCCCTTTCATTTTCTTCCGCACCTATGAAAAGTCTTCTCCCCGCCGCCGCCATTGCCGCGATGATCTGCACGGCGCTCGTCACTCTGACGGCGGCGGTTTTCTGCATGGCGATGGGAGCGAATTCCTCTCCGTCCGAACTCCGCGTGCTCAAGCTCTGGATGGCCGGCCTCTCGCTGTTGGGCGCCGGGGGCATCGTGGCCGGCATTTTACTCATGCGCGCTGGCCAGCACGGCTGGGCGGTGGGCGCAGCGCTGATCCCGGTCGCGATCATGTTCATCATCTTCATCGGCGCGCTGATCATCAAATAAGCTGGCCCCGCCGGCCATCGCCCGGTCGCGTGATCTCCGGCAGGTTCCAGTCCGCAGCGCAGAGCACCCAAATGCGCGCCGCTGCACGCAGCATCCTCAAGCTATGAATCCACCAGCCATGTCACCCTACCAAACCATCGCCAATGTCTGCGTCGCGATCGCCGCCCTCATTTTCCTGCTGCCACTGCAAAGTCGGCTGTGGGCTTACGCGCAAAAAAACCTGAACAACGATGAGTGGGTAACGCCCGTCCTGTTCAGCTTGATTCCCCTGTGGCTGGTGTTGATGGCCGCGCTGCTGTGCGTGACCGCGAGCGGTGGATTCGACTGGCTGCGCCTGGGCCGACCAGCACTCCACACGCTTGCCGTCAGCGCGACTCTTTCGCTCGGCGTCGTTTCGTTCGTGTTCATCGCCTTGTATATTCGGCCCGGGTTCACGCCGCGCATCATCTACACCCCCGTGATCTACCTCGTTCCCTTCGCGACCATGCTGCTGGTCGTCTTGAGCCTCAATCCCAAGCTCGCGGCCGTAATTTCGCCGCAGGTGATTCGCCTTCCGTGGACAATTTTCGCCGCGCTGAGCCTCGTCGCCTGCCTGGGATTTTTTGGCTACCGTCTCGTCCACACGGGTGTCGGCAGCATCGCAGGCATCGTCCACCGCATCCTGAACGCCCGTCAAAGCTCGCCCGACCAGCTCGCTAAAATCGCCACGCTCGATCCGCAAGATGACTTCGGCTTCGAGGAGTTGCTCGATCTGGCGGACGTCTATCACGACCGCGTCGTGCTCGAGGCCGCCAGCGCCCGGCTGCGCTCGCTTCCGAATTTCACGACGCGACTCGCGGCGAAATTGGAGAGCAGCAAGAATCCCGAGGCGCTCGAGTTCATCGAAGCCGCCACGCTGTCGCCCGATGAGCGGGCGAAGCTCGCCCTCCCGACGCGCAGCGCGCTGGAGCGTTTCACCGAACAGATTCCCGCGCCGAACTACATGTCGCCCGAGCGCCGCAAGCAGTTGCTGAAGTGGGGTCGGAAAACATTCCCAACCATCGCGAAAAAGTTCGAGGGCACGGGGGTGGATTTTACGCCGACTCTGGCCGCCTTTGAACACGCCCTCCGCCCGGACGACAGCCGCTGATGAACCGCACCCGCTCGTCAACAGGCATGACCGCACCCAACGCATCGTGGGTTGCGCCGGCCCAGCGCTAAGACCGACCGATTTCCACCTGCCATGAACTCCCTCACGAACCTCCTGCGGGCCAATCCCGGGCTCATCGCCACGGCCGCGCTCGGTGCTGGCCTGGTGTTGGTGCTCAGTCTCGTCGCGTTGATCATGCGTGGCGGGGGCACCTCGCTGCGGCCGATCGTTTTCATGGCGGTGCTGATGCTGCCGCTCGCGGCG
>JBDSSU010000291.1:0-7270 GCA_039928635.1 Opitutaceae bacterium
GCTGGCCGCAACCGACCCGGATGCGAGCGCCAACGCCGTTGCGGCTTGAGCTCTTTCGCAACGGCGCCAGACGCGCCTGCTAACCGAGCGTCGAAGGCTCGGGATTTCGTGAGGCGATGGCCAGGCAACGCCGTGCCAGTGCCGTGCTCGCGTCAATCATCGGCACCTCGAATTCAACCCCACTGAGCAGGGACGATAGCTCCGTGCAGGCGATTACGACCGCATCGGCCGAGCAACAACCCGCCACCACTCGTTGAAGTCTCTGGGCCCCTGCTTTCAGATCGCCGCCTTGCTTTACCTGCTCGATCAAAGCGGAGATTTCCGGTTGCCAGGCATTCATGTCGATACAGCCGCCACCAAGGAGCCGGACTCGACGGCCATACAGATCATGCGCGACCGTTAATCGAGATCCCAGCACTGCAAGCCGACGCGGAGCGCTCCCGCGCTCGTCCACCAACGCCTCCACTGCCGCGTCGATCATGTTCGGAACCACGTCCGACAATCCCTCGGCGAAACGCTCGTAGAGGATATGAGCCGTGTTACAGGGAACCGCGACAACGCAGGCTCCGCGACCCATCAAGTCATCGATACAGGCGCGGATAAAGGGTGACGGGTCCGTCTCTCCCAGTTCGAGATGTCGACCCCGGCTCGGCAGCTTCGGATTTGAGTCGATGAGAACCCGCACATGCTCCCAGTCCTTGCGCGCGGGAGTGAGCGCCGTGAGCCGAAGATAAAAGTCAGCGGTCGCCGCTGGTGCTACTCCGACGACGCCCACGATCCCTTCCGCCGGATTCCAGCGGTAGACTTCGTTCATCGGGTAGTTCATCGCAGAATCGGGATCGGGCGGAAGTCATAGTAACGGAGACGTGTCTCGCGGAACTTGTTCAATTCACAGCCTTCGGGGAAAACCTGTCCTTCCCGCGCGAGGGCAAAACCAGCCCCCGCAAACAAGGCGTGATACTCTCCCGCCGTGCGATAGATCGCGGAATAATGCGCTTTCAGAATATCGGAGAAGCGATCGGCAATCTGATGGCGCTGCGGCTGAATGCTGGTGCCGTCACGGAGAATGAGTCTGCCGGCCGGACGCACGAGCCCGCGCAAGTTGGCCATCAAGCGAGCTGCTTGCTCATCGGTGAGATAAACGAAAAGCCCGGAAATAAGAACGGCATCGAACGGCTGGTCCGCGCGGAAACTTTCAGCTGGAGAAACCACGAATTCGACATTCCTCGCCTCGCGCTTTTCGGCCTCCGCGCGCCCAATCGCAGCCAGCGACTCCGCATATTCCACTGCCACGATGCGGCGTACTCGCGGCGCGATGCGAAATGTCCACTGCCCCACTCCCGCGCCGAGATCCAGCACCGTCGCGTCTCGGTCGAGAGGCAGCAACGGCAGAATGCATTCCTGTTCGAGCTTCGTTTTCAGCGCGAGGAGAGCGGGTTTCTCCTCGAGGTTGGCGATGCTTTCGAAAGGGACTGATCCGAGTTTTTCGCCGCGGCGTTCCCAGAACTGTTTAACTTTTGACGGGTCGATTTCGGTAAGGGTGCTCATGGGGAAAGATAGTTGAAGTTGCCGCTGAGGGAGCCGCCGAGTGGCACATTCTGCCCGTTGACGGGGAAAATCCGCGTGTTCACAAGGAAGTCGTGGTTGAAATTGGTGAGTTCGTTGACGTCGGCTCCGGGGATCGGCAGCACGCGGACGCCGAGCGGTTTTTTGAGGACGCTCGAGATGGACGCCGTATCGAGCATAAGCGCGGCGAGCTCTTCGCGCATGACACTACCCGGAACCGGCACCATATCGATGCCGCAGCCACACACGGTCGACCACTGGAGAAGCTTGTCGATCGAAAGCAGTTTCGCCCTTCCTGCTGCCGCCAGCCCGGTGTCTTCGAGCGGAGCGAACATCACTCCATTAAAACCGGTCGCGCGCACGCCGGTGATGCGTATCACGGTCTTCAGGATGTTCGTGAAAAACGAGGTGACCGCGACCGTACCCGTGTGTCCGGGCGTTTCGATGCCGAGGTGTCCGAACAGCACGCCAATGCTGCGCCGTTGGTCCGGAAAGGGCGCGATCGAGATATCCAAGCCCTTGTATTGAAAACCGGTGGTCCGCTCCGTTTCACAGCCAATCGCGTCCACCTCGCGCACGATTTCCTCCAGCGTCGTGATGATCGAAGCGCGCTTGTCGTCGAGACTTGCCGCGCAAGGCAACGCTTCGAGTGCTTGCAGCACGCTTTCGATAATCTCAACTGCGAGTGAAAATCCGGCTTCACCGGCGTGGTAGGAAAACGGAAAAAACGGGGTGTTGGCCACCAGGTTACAACCGGCGCCGACGCGGAAGTTATCGAAACCGTTCGCGGAAAGTTGGGAAATATCCAACACCGCCTGAGCTACCTCGGGCAGCGCGGATTGATAAATCTCGCCGTTCTCCGCGATGATGAAGTTGACGAACGTCCGGGGAAACCGGCGTACGACTTCGACCGCGGCGAGTCTCCATTCCTCCGCATGCTTGGCGCCATCCATCACGAACGGGAGGCACAGCCAGCGCGCTTTGGCGCTCTCGGCGGCGCGCGTCACCGTGGCGAGCTGGTTCCAGACGCTGAAACGCGTGGCGCGGTTTGATACCCGCACCGGCGGAAGCGTGAGGCGGCGAGTTTGCACCTCGAACCCGGCGGCGGAGAAAGCCCTCGTGGCTGTCTCGTAAAGGTCGCTCAGCCGGCGCCCGAGTTGCTCGGGCTCGGAGCCGGCAGGGTCGATCCCGGCGGTGATCGCCCGAATGCGAGCGTTACGCGAGGGGCGCGGCTGCACGATGAGCCCGGAGGGCGCGGAGGTAGTCGGCAGGGTGGTTGATTTCATAAAAGAGATGATCTCCGAGATCGTGACTGCGTATGTCCGCACCTGGCTCGGTCACCGGAAGATTTTGGCCAACGAAGAGATTGCCATGCCGGAGACAATTCCGGCGCCAGCCGCGAAGAATGGAGGGGTGGGAAACCTTGAACAAACCCACGGCTTCGGGATCGAGAGGCGTGCGCAGCGGTCCGACGTAAAACTCGCGTACGCGCTCCTGTTCGAGCGCGCAGTTCACCGAGGTGAGAATCCGATTTTCACGCCGCTCGGTGAGTACGAGATCCGGCGCGGCCTCATCCAACTCCCGCACGAGCTCCGGCTCGAAAACGAGGTCGCTCGAGAGCACGTAGCTCGGCTCGTCGGTCAACGCCAGTCCCAGCGAGTGTGCGTTGTTCGTCGTCGCCCAGTCGGGATTATACACGTAGTCGAGTTCAGGGAACGCCTCCATCACCGCCACGGCGCGGAACCCCACGACCACGGTGATGCGATGGCCGGCAAACGCCTCAATGGCCTTCTCGAGCAAAGCCCGACCGTCATGCGGGGCACGGACGAGACATTTGACCATGCCGTCGAGCATAAAGCCCTGTCCGGCGGCGAGAATAATAACGCGCATAGTAGGAGGAAAAGTGGGTGGTTTTAAGCGGCGCGCGGCAGCGATCGGCCGGCGAGGCTTTGGTCGAAAAGATCAGCCAGCGGAATCGCGAGCTCGGGCAGGTCCCCGCAGGGGAAGCGGTGCTTGGCCGTCTTGTACGGATAAATATCGCCCGACAAAGCGCGCGCGATGATCTCATCGCCGCTCACCGAATATTGGCGCGGGCGCAAACTCCAAACCTCCACCTCATCGTAACCGTACAACAGCGCGGGGATCACCGCGAGGCCGAGCTTCCTCGCCACTTCCATCCGATGCTGGCCATCCATGGCCAGGTGATGTTTCCGTTCAAGCACGAGGGGCACCCGCCAGATTCCTTCGGTCGCGATTTTTTTCGCGAGCCACGCGACGCGGCGAGGGCTGAAGCCTTCGATGTGGCGAAGGTTTGAAACTGCTACAAAAGCGATGCGCGGAGTTGGCATGGGATGAGACTTCAAACTGCCACCGGGCGGGACGGCGCAAAAAGCGCTTCGCATCGCCAGTAATCCGTGGGCGTGTTGAAAGTCGCGGTGCGGCAATGCGCGAGATCGACGGCGATGGCAGGAAGTACGCTGAGATGATCACACCACGGCATCATGTAGTATTGTCCCGTCGTCTCCGCCGCAGCGGTGCGCATCAATTGACGAAAGGTCGGCGTCTCGCCCGCGCCCGCGAAAACCGCCCCGATCAGCTTGTGGTAGGCGACGAATCGCGCGTCGTAGGCCGGCACGTAACGCAGGTCGAGGAGGCGCCGGTGGGCATCTGCGCGCAGGATGCCGCCGAATTGGCCCGGGTTAAAAAGTCCGTTCGTAAACCACGCGGAGTTCGTCCCTCTCGCGGTGGTGCTCATGACTTCGATGGCCGCGTCATCGAAGGCAATGTCCGCTTCGATGATCAGCGCAGCCGAATCGGAATTCTCCAACCCGAGGAGCAGCGAACGAATGTTCGTGTCGGTCGCATACTGGGGATTCTCCACGCAGCGGATCTCGGTCGAGACTGCCTGCACGGCTTTACTCACGGAGGCAGCCTGATACCCGACGACCACGGCGATGTCGTTAAATCCCTGCGTGAGCAGCTGCCGGAGCGTACGAACGAGCAGGGCTTCGCCGCCGACGGGCATCAGACATTTGGGCCCGCCCGCCGCGAGCGATCCCAAGCGTGAACCCTGGCCGGCAGCGAGAATCACGATCCGAGGGAGCGAGAAGGAAGAATTCATCAGGTCGTCGATGAAACGAGTTGCTCGGACTCGGAGGGTCGCGTTTTACCGAGCCGCGGAGCCGCGTCGCGTTTGAACACCCACTGGTAATTCTCCGTGCCGTTGGTCTCGGCAAACAGCTGCACTTCGGTGAGCAGGGAAAAACCGCGTTGCTTCACGACGGCGAGATAATCGCCGCGGCCGCGATAGCAGGCATGGTAGCCGTTGCCATACTCGATTTCACGCCGGGTGTTGATCGAAACGGTATCGCGCAAAACCAGAATTCCCCCGGCGGGAAGCACCCGCGCGAAACGATCCAAGACCGCTTCCCATGCGCGGTCGTCCTCAATGCAGGAGAATACGCCGAGGCAAAGCACACCGTCCACTCGCTGTCCCGGCACCCCGCAAGTGAGATCAAGGACCTCGAAGCGGGCATTGTTCACACCTGCGCTTTTCGCCGCAGCGCGAGCCTGCACGATCAGCGCCGCGCTGAGATCGTAGCCAATCACTTCGCGACATTGCCGCGCGACCAGGAGCGTCATCTCGCCATTGCCACAACCGACGTCGATCAGGCGGTCGGAACGCTTGAAGCGATTGACCACGCTTTCCACCAACGCTGCCCGCGCGCGATCGTAGTATGCCGAAGGGGCTAGGTGAGTGTTCGCGCAGCCTGCCCAGAAAGCTTGCCCTCGCATGCGGCTGGTCGGGTCCGTCGCAAAAGTCGATTCGCTCGCGAGCCGATTCTCAATCGCGCGCTTCACCGCCGCTCCCACGCCCCCCGCTGGCAGGTGCATGAACTCAGGATAAGCGCGGCGCCGTTCGTCGGCGCGCGGGTCAGCGCCGCTTTCCACCATATCCAGGAATGTGCGCATCTCCTGATCGGTTTCAGCGATGTAGCTGTGTCGCGTGATAAATTCACCGTCGGCGTTCAGTCCGGGTCCTCGCGGGTTGCGAAGGTAAAGTAGCGGGCGGCCGGTCGCGGGATATTCGAGCAGGAAGGAGGAGGCGTCCGAGATCAGGGCGTGCGATGAGGCGAACGCCGGGAGGTAGGAAGCCCGCTGGTCGATGATGATGTTTCCCGCCGCCGTGCATCGCGCGAAAAAGACCTCGATTTGCTCCTCAGTGAGGATGCTCCGTTGGCGGAGGATCGCGAAGAAGATGGGGTGTGGACGAATTACGAGCACCAGACCCGGGCGCCGGGCGAACTCCGCCGGGAGAAATACCCACCACCGCATGAACGTCGAGTAGCCCGCGCCGAACTCCGTACCGTCGGGCCGCACATCGTATTGCGGATTCCAAAGCACCATTTTCCTCCCGCCAATCGCTGCCTCCAAATCGGGCGCACGCCAGCTGGCGAGGTCTCGAATCGCGTCCAGTTTCGGATGGCCCGTGACGGCGAGATGCGCGTCACCACAAAGGCAATGCGCCGCATAATGCTTTTTCTGTCGCTCGCTCCGCGCGAAAACCATCCAGGCCAGCTGCTGGAGCGGCAGATTCCACTGGATATCGGCATTCGCGTCGCCGCCGCCGATCTCCAAACCATACGGCACATAAGCCAGTCGGGGGACAAACTTCAGCAGATTCGCCGCCTGCCATTCCGAGGGACGCGTGTGATCGTGGGGCTTCGGCAGAAACAAAATATCGGCGCAACCGGGTTCGAGTTTGAATTCATCCCAGCGGACGTACGGGAGCTTTTCGCTCTCCAGAAAATCGAGCACGGCCAGGCTCTTGTCATGATTCCCTTCGCAAAAGGTTCCGAGATACGGCACCGCGACGAGAAAGGTTTCCCAAGCGTCGTCGGCCGCGAAGGCGGCATACACCGAGGAAAGACTGGTCCACATCGGGCCATGCTGAATGACGAAGACGACGCGGGGTTTCGTGTTCAACGCGCGCGGCACGGTGGGTTCGACAGCACCGGCGGACTGCCGATGCAGCCGCAAAGCTTCGTTGAGTCGGCCCTGACGTTTTCGCACATGGCCAAGCCACATCAGAGCCGTCGAGTTGGCCGGATCACGGGCGAGGACGGCCTCAAGCAGTTCACCCGCCTCAGACGCAGCATTCGTGAGCAGCAACACCTCCGCTAACGCCATGAGTGCCGACCCGTGTACAGCATCACGTTTAAGAGCCTGGCTAAAGGCATTGGCCGCTTCCTGCATTTGGCCAGCGGCCCGCAGGGCAGTTCCCAGATAATGCCAGTATCCCGCGTCGCCGGGTGCGAACTCCGTTGCGGCGCGAAACATATCCACCGCTTCTTTAATTTTTCCGACCTTGAGGCAGACCAATCCGAGCAGATGATAGGCTCCGACATTTTTTTGATCGGCTTGGAGCGCGCGGACGCCGCAGTCCACGGCCGTGTTCCATTCCTGCCGTTTAAAGTGTCCCCACCCTGCGACGAGTTCCTTGCTGCCAAGCAGATTTTTTTTGGCCGGTGCCTCGACGAGATTCTTCCACTGCTGAACACGAGCGGAACCCGGTTCGACCGACGCCGCTTTGCCGACCATTTTTCGAGCGAGATCCGCATTACCCGCTCCAAAGGCCAACTCGGCCATGATCAGGAGTGCGTCGACGCAATGCTCGTCGGCCGCCAGTGCTTCCCGCGCGGAC
>JBDSSU010000292.1:0-7297 GCA_039928635.1 Opitutaceae bacterium
CACCGATCTGGCGCCAACCACCGTTCGCGAAGTTCTCTGCCGCAGCTGCCGGAATCTGGTTCATCACTACAACGCGGATGGTGATGCGGAGCATTCCCTGCTCTTTGCGGGTTTTGTGGAAGAATTCGAAGCGACGTACGCGCGTCACGCGCAACCCTAGGTCGGACGAACCGGACGGGTTGCCCCCGCCCGCATTGTTCTCTCGCCCTCGGAGAACGAGAACGGCTAAAGAACGGTCACGATGCTGCCCGAACTGGATCCCGTTTTCACTCTGAGCGATCTGCAGAACTGGCAGCGCCCCGGCGTTTCGCTCGCCGTGCTGGGCCACCCCATCAAGCACTCGATCAGCCCGCCGATGCACAACGCGGCCCTCGCCGCCCTCGCACGCCAGGACCCCCGGTTTCACGACTGGAAATATTTTCGCTTCGATATTCATCCCGATGACCTGCCGCGCGCGCTCGAGCTGCTGCACGCCAGGAAATTCCGCGGAGTTAATCTTACGGTGCCACACAAGGTGATCGCCTTCGATCGCGTTTCCCAAGTCGACCCGGCGGCCCGGCCGATCGGGGCGGTGAACACCCTCCTCTGGACGAAAGACGGGTGGCACGGCTTCAATACCGACGGCTATGGCCTCGCCGCCGCCATCGGGGAGACGCTCGGTCTCAGCCTCAGCGGTACGCCGGTCATTCTGCTGGGTGCCGGCGGAGCCGCGCGCGGAGCGGCAGTGGAATGCCTGCAGCGCGGCTGTTCCTCTCTCTGGATCCTCAACCGCACCCGCGACAATCTTGATACTCTGTTCGAGTTGCTGAAACCCCTCGCCAAGGAAACTCCGGTTCATCGGTTTGTGCTGAGCGATGCTCCACCTCCTTTTCCAGCGCGGGCGCTTTTCATCCAAGCCACCACGGTGGGTTTGCAGGCTGCGCCGACGGTGCCATTCCAACTGCAGCAGCTCATGAGCCCCGCGGGGGTCTTTGAGATGATCTACAATCCGCCCGAGACACTTCTTTTGGCCAAGGCTCGCGAACTTGGGATCCCTCACGCCAACGGGCTCAGCATGCTTGTTCATCAGGGGGCAAAATCACTGGAGATCTGGAGTGGCATCCCCGCGACCCAAACGGCTCCAACGATGCTTGCAGCGGCTCAAGCGGCCCTGCGCACGAGTTAAATTCGGAGGCGATTCTCGTCCTCGCCAGCGTTGCGCGCCCTGCTCTCACAAATGAGAGCATCCCATTTTTCACGGGTTTTTCGACGTGTCCTCCGCCGGGTTCACGTGTAACCAACGACCAATGCTTTCCTCCTTCGCCGAAATGGCCGCGGCCTTCCCCTGGTTTTTCCCAGTCGTGGCAGTCGCCTTCGGAGCCTGCATCGGAAGCTTCCTCAACGTCGTCATTTACCGGGTGCCGGCGGAAAAATCCATCGTGACCCCGGGATCGACCTGCGCCTGCGGACAGCCGATCCGGTGGTTCGACAACATCCCCATTTTTTCCTGGCTATTGCTCCGCGGAAAAGCCCGCTGTTGCGGACGGCGATTTTCGTTTCGTTATCCTTTTGTAGAGCTGCTGACGGCCGGTCTTTTCCTGGTGTGCTGGCTGAAGTTCTATCCCGCCATCGGGGTCGTCATTTGCGGCTGGATTTTCCTCAGCGCGCTCGTGTGCGCGACCTTCATCGACCTCGATCACATGATCATCCCTGAGGTGTTCACCCTCGGTCTGGGAGTCGCCGGCGTGGCACTCTCGCTGATCGTGCCCGCACTGCACGGACAACACGCCGATTTTTTTGCACTCAGTTCCATCCGATCAGCGACCATCGCCATGCAAGGCCTGTGTGTGGGCTCCGGTTTCCTGCTGTGGTTCGCGCTGCTCGCCGAGGTCATCATGAAGAAGGAATCGATGGGGTTCGGTGATGTGAAGTTCGTCGGTGCCATCGGGGCCTTTTGCGGCTGGAAAGGAGCCATCTTCGCCATCTTCGGTGGAGCCGTGATCGGCACCGTGTGGTTCGGTCTCGCGTGGCTCTGGCAGAAAATGTCGGGGAAATCTTCGCCGATCTCTCCCCGCGCCGAGACGCCCGAAGGAGCACCCGCTAATCTCGGCTTTGGGGTCCACATCCCCTTTGGACCAGCGCTCGCGATCGCCGGCGGCCTCTACTTTCTCTACTTCCATCGACTGATCGATGTGTGGTTCGCCGAGTTTTCGACGCTGCTCTGAGCCGAACTCGTGCAATTCAGTCCGGTGGAACCCACGCGGGGTGCGGGCGCCACCTTTCAGTGACGCTGAGAGAACGCGAAAGTCTGGGTTCAACTGCATGAGCGCAACTAACCCGAAAAACTCATACCAAAATTCAACCAAGGCATGAGGCACAGAGGCCACGGAGCTCGGACACTGAGGCCACAGAGCAAGACACGATGTTTGGCTCTGTGAACTCTGTGTCTGCGCTCTGTGCTCTCTGTGGCAAAAAAATCTTCACGAAAAGTGTGATGCATGCGGGCTAAACCGGAATTCGCAAAGCGGCACGCCGCTGAAGCGTTATCGGTCAGTTCACCCCTAGTTTCTTCAGGAAAGGCGCGTTGGACTGCTTTCGGCCGAGAAATTTTTCGATCGATTCCGTGACATCGCGCGAGTTTCCGGGAGCGTAAACCTCATCGCGGAGACGCGCTCCGACATCCTTGTCGAAATACCCGCCCTTTGATTTTTCGAAAACCGTGGCCATATCCGCCGCGATCGCGTCCGCCCAAGCATAGCCGTAATAGCCGCCGTCATAGCCCATGAGGTGTCCGAAAAACGCGGCAAAGGCAGTGCCCTCAGGCACGGGAAAAAAGACGTCGCTGAGGATTTTATTTGAAACCGTCAGCGAATCCATCGGTTGTCCGGCTTGATGTGGGCCGTGCAGAGCCAAATCGAGCAGGCCAAAAGCGAGCTGCCGCCGGTAAAAAACACCGATCCCGGCGATCTCCGCCTCCTTCATTTTCCCGAGAATCTCCGCGGGGATTTTCTTGGAAGGATCGCGGTAGTCCGCCGCAAACGTGTCGAGCACGCCTTTGTCGTTCGTCCAATTCTCAAGCATCTGCGACGGCGCCTCCACGAAATCGCCCGGAACGCTGGTACCCGAGAATTGCGCACGATTCGCGCGCGTGAGCAGCGAATGCATGCAGTGACCAAACTCGTGGAAAAGGGTCTCGACCTCCCGATGGTTCAGCAGGGAAGGCGCGCCATTCGCAGGCGGCGGGAAATTGCAAAGCAACGCGACGGTCGGGCGGAGGTAGTTGCCGTTTGCCAGCCGTTTCCCCTGCTGAATTCCAAAGTGAGCGAAGTGATTGTATTTCCCCTCCCGCGGAAACATATCGAGGTAAAACAATCCCATTGGCTCGCCCGTCCGCGCGTCACTGACCGCCCAGAGCGCGACGTCATCCACCCATTTGTAGGGCGCGGCGATCTCCTCAAATTTCAGCCCAAAGATCGATTGGTAGAGCGTGAACATCCCCTGCAGCACGCGATCGTAAGGGAAGTAAACCCGCAGCGCTTCGGTATCGATGGTGTACTTTTCCTTCAAAAAGCGGGACTGAAAATACCGCCAGTCCCAAAGCTCGATCTTCGCCTGTGGATTTTTCGTTTCGGCGACTTTCAGCGCCTGGAGTTCCTTCACCTCGGCATCGAACTTCGGCTGAATTCCTTTCACGAGATCCTCGAGGAAGGCCCGGGCCGTCGCGCCATTTTTTGCCATCTTGACCTCGATCTTGTAGTCGTCCCAGGAGGCGTATCCGAGTTTTCGGGCGATCTCACCGCGCAGCGCGACGATTTTATTCAACAGGGGGATGTTGATGTCTTTCGCCAGCGCGTATTCCGCGGCGGTGATCCTGCGACGCGTGTCTTCCACCGAGCAGTTCGACTGCACCATCTGGCGTTGCCCGGTCACGTTCACCAAAATCGTGTAGGCGTCGTCGCCCGTCTTGATCCCCGGCGAACTCAAAAATGACTCGGGAACGCCGGCCAGCTCCGCCTTCGAGAAAACCATCGGATGCTTGGTCTTGACGATGTTGGTGCTGAAATCCGTTTCGAGAGTCGTCAGCTGCTTCCGGAGTTCTTCGATCACTTTGCGTTCGGCGACCGGCAGATCCATGCCCGCCCGCCGATAATCACGCATTATCTCGGACAGCAGCCGCGCGTCCTCGCCCGGCAGCGGGGGTTTCCATTTAGCGGCGAATGCCTTGAGAGCCGTGTATACATCGTCCCGGTACTGGGTCCCGACGAACCACTGCTGCAGTTCTTTCATCGCATTCTCCGCCGCGTCGCGAGCTTCGCGGGAGGTGCTGGATTGCTGCACAAATTCGATGCGGCCCGCCGCCAGGCCGGCTTCGTAGGAAAGATTGTCGAGCGCGCCGAAGGTACTCTCAAACGTGAGTCGGGCCGGATCCTGCCGCGCGATGGCATCGAGCGCGCCATTGCCGGTTGCCATCGCGGCGGTCTTATCCGCCTCAATGAGCGCGGGAGAGGTCGGGAAGGTGGGAACTCGGATTTCGGAGCGAAACGGCTGCGCCGCCTTCTGAAATTCTTCGAGCGTCTTCAGGGACGCGGCTGCCAGTCCGAGACTGCAGGACGATACAAACGCTAAACAAGACAGGAGACGATTTTTCATAGTCGAAAAAGCACCGGCGTGGTGGACGAGGAAAAACAACAACAGGGCGAATCGCCGCCAAGACAAGACGGCAGGTGAGATTCCCCCGGTAGTCCGAATCAGCTCAGGAGCACCTCAGCGCCATCGGCCGTTTGGCAATGAAGCACGTCCGGACGAGCGCCAAATCGTTTCCCGTAGGCATCGAGGACGGCGCCGGCCTCGTTCTCGCCGAACATCGGGTTAGTCAGAGCCATTACCGCCCCGCCAAACCCTCCTCCCGTTAACCGGGCTCCGTGCACATGCGTGGTGGTCGTGAGTGCGTCCACCAGAAAATCCAACTCTCGCGTGCTGTTCTCGAACAACGCCTGGGAGCTGCGATGAGACGCGGTTAACAATTTCCCCACGGTGGCCAAATCTCCGCTCCGAAGGGCGGCGACGGCTGCACCGACGCGCTCGATTTCCTCCACCACATGTTTCGCGCGTTTGAATTCGCCCGGAGAGAGCCTCGGTTCAGCCGCCGCCAAGACTTCCCGTGAAACGTCCGCGAGCAAGGACACGCCAAGCGCTTTCGCTGCGGCGAGACATTCCCGGTTCCGCTCAGCATAGAGTCCATCCACCAGCGCATGCTTGGTGTGGGTGTTGAAAATCCAGAAATGGGCGTCGGCCGGGAGTGGAACGGAATCAAAATGCGGGCCGCGGCAATCGATGAAAACCAGCTGACCTTTCCTGCCAAAACCGGAAACCCCCTGATCAAGAATTCCACACGGCACTCCGACGAACTTGTTTTCTGCATGCCTGCCCAGCTCAACGAGCGTTTCGCGGGGAGGATGCTGATCAGTTGCTTCGAGGAACGCCAAACCAGACGCCAGTTCAATGGCCGCGCTGCTGCTCAGTCCTGCACCGGCCGGTAAATTCGAGACCGCGAAGTAATCGAATCCTTCGAGCTTCCTCAGCCCAAAAACCGGAAGAGCCGCGAGCACTCCCAAGGGGTAGTTTACCCAACTATCCTCGCCGGTCGCCTTCCTCATATTCGCCGCGGGTAAACGCACCGTCCCGGCCCTCTGATCGCTGCCGAAGTTTTGCTGGCCATCAGGACGACATCTCAGACCCACCCAAACACTGCGATCAATCGAGGCGCCTAAAACGGTCCCTCCGTTGTAATCGGTGTGATTCCCGATGACTTCGATCCGCCCCGGCGCTCGCGCGATTATTTCAGGGACATGACCATAGGCTGAGCGAAATTTTTCAACCAGCAGAGTTTTCATGGCGCCTGCGGGAGGAAACCCTGATGCTCCCGCGCGTCGAGCGCGAACCGCAGAGGGAAATCCGTCGCTTACGCCACGGCGCGCAGGTCCGCCCCAGCCTTGAAGCGCACCGTTTTCATCGCACGGATTTTCATCGGTTGCTTCGTGTGGGGATTGAACCCCCGGCGTGCTGCCCGCGTCGTTACAGAAAACGCACCGAAGCCGACGAGTTGTACTTCCCGATCACGACGAAGGCCTCTCTTAACCGCCACACACACGGCGTCCACAGCGCGTTCCGCTGCTGCCTTCGAGGTATCACCGCCGAGCAATCTCCTAACTTCGTCGACCAATTCGGCTTTGTTCATCGCGTGGTATGGGAACGATCAGCGAACGAACGCCGTAGAATTCGGTCAAACCCAATCCGATCCGGCACGGACTCGCCGCGCGAGTTCACAACTATTTTCCTTCACCTCATTTTTCTTCCGACCCCGGATTTGACTTCGAAAGGAGTGAGGGAGCTTCGCCCCCGCGCCCTTGAATCACTAGCTTCATCAGATTCGCCAGCGCCGTTTCGCGTGAGATTCCACGGTCGAGCGCAAGCTGTCCCGCGCGCTTTAACAACTGCGCGGCCATGATCACGGCCTGCGTCGGACTTGCCCCCAATTGAACGCAGGCTCGGGCAAGCTGCTCCAATTCGCTCATGGAAAAATCGCTTCGCCCTTCACGTAAACGAGAGGCGCTCCCGCCGGTGAAAAGGAAAGAATAGATCCAGATTTAACCTGTAGCAGCGAAAGAAGCGCGAGCCCGATAAAGCCCCCATTTTCCGAGGAGACAGCAGACCGCAGTTCGCCAACCTTTCGATCGCCCAAAAAAAGTGGCGCGGGCAGCGCCGGAGTTTCCGCGCTGCCCCGAACACACAGCAAACGCCGACGGACTTGGCCCATGGCCTTGAGGCGCGCCATGACTTCCTGCCCAAGGTAGCAGCCCTTGGTGTAGGAAATCGCCGAGCTTTCCAAGCCCCCCTCGTTCGGCAATTCGTTAGGTCCGATATCTTGAGGCACCGCAGGGACGCCGTCCGTGATTCGGAGCCGCTCGATTTCCGAAGCGGAAATTTCCGTGAACCCTTTGTTCAAAAGCTCCGCACACATGCGGGGCTGTTTGTCGGCCGGAAAAAATATTTCCAAGCTTCCCGCCTGGGTTCGGCGACCGCGAAAAGTGATCATGTCAGGCGAGAGGCTTGCGAGCACTTCTTCGACACTCGGGCCGACCAACGAAATCGCCCGCCAGCGTTCGGTCAGGTTCTCGATGACCACATCATCCGCGATAATGTACGCTTCAAGGCGGTCTTGGATCGCCGCGGCAGGAGAAAAATAGCTCGAGATAAAGAATTCGACTGCCGGGAGTCCTCTGTGGACAAAACTGTCAGCGAGCACTCTGCCCTTATG
>JBDSSU010000293.1:0-4754 GCA_039928635.1 Opitutaceae bacterium
ACCGTGCCACTTTCAGTGGAGCATTCGTCCGCGGGCACCTTCCACGCCAGCGCCGCCGCTTCCACCAGCAGCACCCGCGCCGTGGCACCGGCCTGGCGGAGCGGCATGAAATTTCCGGGCGTGGAGCCGCTCCCTACGGCGGACTGACGGCCATAGGCTGGATTCAAATCGCCTTGGACGATCGTCACCTGCTCCCAAGCCACATCGAGTTCCTCCGCGATAATCATTGGGAGCGCGGTCTTCGCGCCCTGGCCCATCTCGGTGTTCGGCGCGATCAACGTGACCGCTCCGTTCGGAGCGATGGTGATGAAAGCGTTCGGCGCAAAATTTCTTGTCGCGGTCGCCGTGCCCTCTGCGGCGCCCAACGCATTTCCGAAACCGAGATAAGTACCGACCACAAGTCCGCCGCCGGCGAGAGCGCTGAGCTTGAGAAACTCGCGGCGGTCGAGCTTCGAACGCTGAAGCGAGGAAGAGGAAATGGGCGAAGAACTCATGGATAGGGGTGCAGGACCGGCCGGGGTGCAGGGAAATCGTTGAACGGAAAGACGGGTGGCAACCGACGAGCGAAACCTCACGAGCCGTTAGTCGCGCCACTCTGGGTGCTCGAATTAGAACAGCCCGTCCGTCGTAGCAAACGGGATCTGCGTTTCGATGGTCGCTGAGTGACTTCGGACGTGCCACCCGCATCAGCCCTGACCAGAGGTGTTGATCCAATAGCGGCGTTTTTGGATTTCCAGGTCGGGCTCGCACGTCACCCTCTCGAAAACTCCACCGCTCCGCTCGATCACCGTAATCGAACCCACGTTACCGATGTCGCAGGTGACTAACGCCCGATCGATTCCCTGCTCCGCACACAACGGCAAGGCGCGTCGCAGCATTTCCGTCGCGTAGCCGAACCTCCGCTGGCTCGGCCGAACCCCATAACCCAGATGTCCGCCGACCTTTTCGAGAAACTCATTCAGTCGATATCGCAGCGACAATCTTCCCACCACGACGCCGTCGACGACGCCGACGTAGAACGCCCCCGGGACAAAGTTTGCCGGGAGATCCACTCCTCGCGACCAGTTGTCCAGTCGCCGGAGGTATTCGGAAAAGCTGAGGGAATCATCGAAGCCCAAAGCGAAATCGAAGGATGGAGACTCATCTCGAAATTCTGCGAGCGCTTCCCTGAACGAACGCTCATCTTCCAACCGGAGCGGGCGGAATTCGAAGGTGCGGGGAGCTTTCATTCCACCAGCGAGGTTTGAAACTGCAGCGTGCTGAGACGGCGATAGAGGCCATCGGGGTTTTGCGAGAGTTCGTCGTGCGTGCCGCATTCCACCATGCGGCCTTGATCGAGCACCACGATCTGGTCGGCGCGTCGCACGGTGGCGAGACGGTGGGCGATGACGAACGTCGTTCGCCCTGTCATCAGCCGCTCGAGCGCGCTTTGCACGAGACGCTCGCTCTCGCTGTCGAGTGAACTGGTCGCCTCATCGAGAATAAGAATCGCCGGGTCCTTCAGGATCGCCCGTGCGATGGCGACGCGTTGGCGCTGTCCGCCCGAAAGTTTGATGCCGCGATCGCCCACCACCGTTTCGTAGCCTTCCGGAAAACGATCGATGAATTCCGCGGCGTTTGCCTGTTCCGCGGCCCGGCGGATTTCTTCGAGGCTCGCGCCCGGTTTCCCATAGCGAATGTTCTCCGCGATCGAGCCGCCAAAGAGCAGCACGTCCTGCGGCACAAGCGCCATTTGATCACGAAGCGCCGTCAGGTCGAACGTGCTGGCGTCGCGGCCATCGATCAGCACCTGGCCTTTTTCCGGTGCGTAGAAACGGAACAACAAAGCCGTGAGCGTCGACTTGCCCGCTCCGCTCGGCCCCACCAGCGCGGTCACTTCGCCCCGACGTGCCTTCAGGGAAATGTCGGTGAGCACTGCTACTTCCGGCCGCGACGGATAGCGGAAGGTTACGTCGCGTAATTCAACCTCGCCCCGCAGCCGGGCGGGAGTCTTGCCAGTCGAAGCCCCCGCAATACTCGGTGCTCCGACGGAGATCTCGGGTGTTTCGCGCAGCAGTTCACGCACCCGCTGACTCGCGCCCACGGTTTTTTGCACCTGGCTGTAGAGTTCGGCCGCCTGTCCCATCGCACCGGCGACAAACGTACTATACAAAACGAAGCGCGTGAGTTCACCGGCCGTGATCTGTCCCGTCTGCAACAGCCCCGCACCGAACCACAGCACGATCACCATCCCGCCGAACATCGAGACGGTGAACACCGCAAAAAACGCCGCGCGCCAACGCACCGCCGTGAGCGAGGTCGCGAGCGCTCCCTCGTTGGTCTTCTGGTAGCGATTGAGTTCAAAGGCCTCGTTCGCGAAGGCCTTCACGCTGGCGATCGCTTGCAAGGTTTCCTCGACGATGGTCCCGGTTTCGGCGAGCCGATCCTGCGCCTCGCGCGCGAGCTTGCGCAGCCTGCGCCCAAACGTCACCGCGGCCGCGATCAGCAGCGGCACCGTACAGAGCATCGCGAGGGTTAGCTTGCCCGAAGTAAGCGCGAGCAACGTCAGACCACCGATGAGCATCACACTCTGGCGACACATCTGCGGCACCGCGTAGATGAGCCCGGACTCGAGTTGCGCGATGTCGCCGGAAATGCGCGAGGTGAGTTCGCCCACGCGACGCTGCGCGAAAAACTGCATCGGCAATCCGATCATACGCCCGTAGGTGTCGCGACGCAGGTCAGCGAGCGCGGTCTGTCCCACCCGCCCGAACGACATCGCGGCCGCGGCGGCAGCCACGGCCTGAATCGCAATCGTGACCGCGAGAATCGAGGCGGTCTCATTGAGCGTCAACGAGCCGACGACCGGGAGAGCGGCTCCCCCTGGATGAATCGCGGCGTCAATCAATCCACCGGCGAGCAAAGGAAAACAAAGTCCGGCCACCGTACCGATAAACAAGCTCGCCATCCCGAACAGAAACCGACGGCGATACGGTTTGAGGTAGCGGAGAATCTCGACCGTTTCGCGCAACGAAGCCCAATCGAGTTTTGTTTTGGGTGGATCGGGAAATCGTTCGGAAGAGAAGCGGCGGGACACGGCGACGAATGTCAGCGGCACCCCTGATAAAGCAACTGGGCTCTGCGGGAGATCTGCCACCTTGGCATCGTGCGGTGGTGGAGCGCGGCGCACGGGCCGTTGCCCCAGAGCTTCCTCAGCTCGGACCCGCCGAGCGATGACCCGTTCGCGAGGATGATCTAGCACTACTCCGTTAGGTGGGACATTTCTGCTCTGGAAAATCGCCTTGTTGTAGGCGGGGTGCCCTCACCCCGCATTCGGGCCGCATGCCCCGCGGGGTGACGGCACCCCGCCTACATTCGACCTAACGACCTAACGGAGTAGTGCTACGTCTTCGCTGCGGGAAGGGCGGAAAGATTCGGCAGCCGAACGATGAACTCGGTCCACGTTTCGTCGGAGCGACCGAGGCCGATCGTGCCACCGTGCGCTTGCACGATCTCGCGGCACAGACTTAAGCCGAGGCCGCTGCCGCCGGAGGCGCGGTTTCGATCCGCGTCCAATCGGAAGAAACGCTGAAACAGCTCGGCGTGCCTGGCGGTGGGGATGCCGCGTCCCGTATTGGCAATGGAGAAGACCGCCGCCTCCGCTTCCACTCGCAACGTGATCTTCACCTGGCCTTCGGGCTGATTATACCGCACGGCGTTGTCGATCAGGTTGAGCCACACGCGGCGGAGCAGCACGGCGTCACCCGTGAGGTGCACTCCCGGGGCAATCGCGGCGGTCACTTTCACCTGGGCCGGTGCGGCGAGAAGTTCCGCGTCTTCGACGGCTTCCAGGAGGGCGGCGCTGAGATCGAGCGGCGAGCGTTCGAGGCCCTCCTTCCCGGCATCGAAGCGCGCGAGCAACAGCAGATTCGCGGAGATTTTCTGCAGCGCACTCGTTTGCTCGAGCAAACTCACGAGGGTTTTTTCGTGTTCCGGCTCGCGCGAACTCGCCCGCAGGGCTTCCTCGATCTCGCCGCGCAGGATCGTGAGCGGCGTGCGCAATTCGTGCGACGCGTCGGCGCTGAAACGGTTCGCCTGCTCGAAACTCCGCTGGAGGCGGTCGAACATCGCATTCAGCACGCGGACGTGGCGGCCGATTTCGTCTTCGGTCAGCGGCTCCGGCAGACGCGCATCGAGACGCTCGGCGGTAATCGCGGCGGCGGCCGTCGTGATCTCCGTAATCGGTCTCAGGGCGCGGCCGGCCATCCACCAGCTGCCTGCGCCGACGACCACCAGCACGAGGGGGAGGGCGAGAAAATAGGCGGTCAGCAGATCCTCGACCGTTTCCCAAGCGGGTTCGGCACTCGCGGCGACGAAGAGCCGGCGGTCACCCTCGGTGAACACGCCGATGCGCAGCCGGCGGTTGCCCAGCTGGGCGAAGGAAAATTTCCGTTTCGACGTCCATTGCTCCGTGATCGCCCCGAACCTTTCCGGATACACCTGAGCCACCGCGCCGTTCTTTCCGCCGATCGCAAAACCGTAGAGCGATCCGGCGTCCCGCAAAATTTCGGCGAGGCGCACCGAGTTGCGCCAGTCTCTCGTCGAGAGCGAGGGCAGTTCCGCGAAGAGCAGCTCTGAATTGCTGTCGAGGCGCCGGTCGATCTCTTCGATCTCTTCCCGGTAGACGTTGATTGACGCCACTATTCCCAGGGTGAGCAGCGCGAGACCGGTCGCGAGCGCCGACCAAAGTGCGAGTCGGGTGCGCACCCGCCAAC
>JBDSSU010000294.1:0-3289 GCA_039928635.1 Opitutaceae bacterium
GGCTACGCTTAACATCGTGACCGCCGAAGCCGACTCCGTCATCGCCGCGCCCCTCTCCGCCGTGCTCGGTGAAGCGGGCAATTTATTCGTCTTCGTGCAGTCGGACAAAGACCCGCACACCTACACGAGGACACCCGTGGTCGTAGGCCAGCGTGATGATCGCTACGTCGAAATCGTCGAGGGAGTTCTACCGGGCGCGAACGTTGTCACCGTCGGTAACTATCAGCTCCAATACGTTCCGCCCGCACCTAAAAAACCGGTGACGGACGATCATGGGAAACCCACGTCCGAGGCCGCGAAGCCGGTCGATAGCCACTAAGCGACCCGCCCGTCATGCTCAACCGGCTCATCGAATTTTCCCTGCGCAACCGCCTCTTCGTGCTGGCGGCGAGCGCGCTGCTGCTCATCTACGGCGGCTTCGTCATTCTGAAGCTGCCGGTGGACGTGTTTCCCGATCTCAACCGGCCCACGGTCAATATCATGACCGAGGCGGAGGGACTCGCGCCGGAGGAAGTGGAGACGCTGGTCAACCTGCCGATGGAGACCGCGCTCAACGGCGCGCCGGGCGTGAAACGCGTGCGCTCCAGTGCGGGCATCGGGCTCTCGATTCTCTACGTGGAGTTCGATTGGGGCATGGACATCTACCGCGCGCGCCAGCTCGTGCAGGAGCGGTTGCAACTCGCGGCGGAAAAACTCCCGCGCAACGTCACGCCGACGATGGGGCCGATCAGCTCGATCATGGGCGAGATCATGCTGATCGGGATGCAGAGTGAGAACGGCACGACGCCGCCGATGGACGTGCGCTCGCTCGCCGATTGGACCGTGCGCCAACGGCTGCTGACCATTCCCGGCGTTTCCCAAGTCATCGCCATCGGCGGAGGCGTGAAACAATATCAGGTGCTGCCCTCGCCGGAAAAAATGGCGGCGCTGGGCGTGAGCCTCGAAGACGTGCTGACGGCGACACGCGAAGCGCAGGAGAACAGTTCGGGCGGCTTTTTGGAGAACGCCAACAAGGAAGCCCTCATCCGCAATATCGGTCGCACGACTTCGCTTGAGGAAATCGCCGCCACCGTGGTAACGATCCGCAAAGGCGTGCCGGTGCGGTTGAGCGATGTCGCGGAAGTCAGGTTTGGCCGTCAAGTGATGCGCGGCGATGCCGGCGTGAACGGCAAACCCGCCGTCATCCTCTCCGTGCAGAAACAACCCGGCGCTGACACCGTCACGTTGACGAAGCAGGTCGAGACGGCGCTGGGCGAAATCGGCAAGACACTGCCGGCGGACGTGAAACTCGTGACGCTTTTCAAGCAGGCGAACTTCATCACCGCCGCGATAAAAAACGTGGAGGAAGCGATTCGCGACGGCGCGATCATGGTCGTGATCGTGCTGTTTCTTTTTCTCCTGAACTTCCGCACCACGCTGATCACGCTGACCGCGATCCCGCTGTCGTTCGTGGTGACCGGCCTCTATTTCAAGTTCGCCGGGATTAGCATCAACACCATGACCCTCGGCGGACTGGCGGTCGCCATCGGCATGGTCGTGGACGATGCGATCGTGGATGTGGAAAATGTTTTCCGCCGTCTGCGCGAGAACCGCCACGCGGCGGCACCGCGGCCCGCGCTGCGCGTGATCGCGGAGGCCTCGTCGGAAGTGCGAAATTCCATCCTCTTCGCGACGCTCGTCATCATCCTCGTCTTCATCCCGCTGTTCGCGTTGGGCGGTATCGAAGGCCGGCTGTTCGCGCCCATCGGCGTGGCGACGATTGTCGCGATGATCGCGTCGTTCATCGTGTCGCTGACGGTCATCCCGGCGCTGGCGTCCTTCCTTTTGCCGCGCATGAAAAAGATGGGGGACGAGAAGGACGGCTGGCTCGTGCGCGGTCTGAAGGCCTTCGATGAAAAACTGATCCTTCGCCCGTCGATGCGGCATCCTTGGGTGGTCATCGTGCTGGCGCTGCTGCTCGTCGGGGGCTCGTTCCTGCTTTATCCGCGAATGGGGAAACTCTTCCTGCCGGATTTCAACGAAGGCACCTCGACGATCAACATCCTCACCGCGCCGGGCACGTCACTCGCGGAGTCGAACCGCATCGGCCTGGTGGCGGAGAAACTATTGTTGGAAGTTCCCGAGGTCGCCTCGACCGGGCGGCGCACCGGTCGCGCGGAACTCGACGAACATGCCGAGGGCGTCCACTACGGCGAAATCGATGTGGACTTCAAACCGTCGGCGCGTTCTCGCGAAGCGATCCTCGACGAGCTGCGGAGCAAACTGGAACAGATTCCTGGCATCACGAGCAGCGTGGGCCAGCCCATCTCGCATCGCCTCGATCACCTCCTCTCCGGCGTCCGCGCACAGATCGCGGTGAAAATTTTCGGACCGGATTTGGAGAAGTTACGCGCCTACGCGGCCGAAGCCGAGACGGCCCTTCACGGCATCGTGGGGCTGGTTGATTTGCAGACGGAAAAACAGGTCCTCATCGATCAGGTTAAAATTCAGGTGAACCGTGATAAGGCGGCGCGCTACGGCCTCAAGCCCGGTTCGTTGAACGAACAATTGGAAGCCGCGCTGAACGGCCTGACCGTCGCCGAGATCCTCGAAGGTCAGCGCACCTACGATCTCGTCGTCCGGCTCGATGAGCGTCACCGCACGGATGTCGCCGCGATTCGCGAAATTCTCATCGATGCACCGGTCGGCGGGAAAGTGCCGCTGCACCTCGTCGCCGATGTCTTGGAAAGCAAGGGCCCGAACGCGATCAACCGCGAGGACGTGCAACGGCGAATCGTCGTGTCGGCGAACGTCTCCGGCCGCGACCTCGGCTCTGTCGTCGGCGAAATCCGCAGCACCCTGGATGAAAAACTGCACCTGGAGACCGGTTACTTCATCAGCTACGAGGGTCAGTTTCAGAGTCAGCAGGAAGCGACGCGCGTCATCGGCATCCTCGCGCTGTTCACCTTCGGCACGATCTTCCTCGTGCTGTATTCGCATTTCCGCTCCGGGATGATCGTCGCGCAGATTTTGCTGAACATCCCCCTGGCGTTCATCGGCGCGCTGGTCCTCACGTATGTCATGGTGGGCACCGTCTCGATCGCGACGCTGGTCGGGCTCATCACGCTCGCCGGCATCGCCTCGCGCAACACGATCATGATGATCTCGCACTACCTCCATTTGATGGAGCACGAGGGCGAGAAATTCGATGCGCACATGATCGTGCGCGGCTCGTTGGAGCGACTCGTGCCGGTCACGATGACTGCCCTCACCGCGGGGCTTGCTCTCATCCCGCTGGTCCTCGCCGCCG
>JBDSSU010000295.1:0-5363 GCA_039928635.1 Opitutaceae bacterium
AAGTACGACAAGGCTCATGGCCGCGTCGCGGTCGTGACGAGCTAACGCTCGTTTCAGTTCAATCTCCCCGGCGCCGGACGCGAGTCCGGCGCTTTTTTGTGTGTTGCTAGCGACGGTCGAGTCGACTGAGCGTTCGAGATCGCATGGCCGATCGTCTCCAGGAATTGCTCCAACAGCGCGCGCTTATCAAAGAGCATCTGGCTTGGATCGAAGGAGAAATCTCCGCGGCGGCGGGTCGGCCAATCGCGATGCCGACGCCCCTCCCCCAGACCCCGGATCCCCCTCCGCCGTCTCGGGCTCCCGAGGCAAAAGCCATCCTGTTAGCCGTCGCTCCCGCCGCACCTCTTCCCAAGATCCGTGATGCCAGTGATGCGATGATCGCCAAGCTCGCTGCGCAGGAGAAAAAGCCATCGGTACCGACGAAGAAGGGCTGCTGGATTTTTTTCTGCGTGACACTCACGGTCCTCACGACAATCGCCTGGCTGACGCTGCGTTATTTTTATCGGGAATAATGCACGGCGGCATTTACCGAAACATGCGAAGCGCATGAAAAAAATCTTGAACCTGTCGTCGGTCGTTAGGTCTAGCCGTGTAGATGTTGAGCGCTGCGCCGCCTCCTTTCTCATCCAGTCCAACTGCTCCTTCGCTCCTTCTGCGTGAAGTCAGAGTGCTCTATCGCCGTGTCTGCATCTTGCGCTCCTCAGCAAAAAACGAGGACGCCGAGACATTATTTTCCGGGCAGCTCGCGGCCGCGATCGTTCGGGCGAGAGAAGTCCAGGAGGTGTCGGAAACGCAGCTGGCCGCGATTTTTTCGGCGGAAGAGGATCGCGTCGACACCGCGCAGACGCTGGCGGAAGTGCTCCTGCCCTTGCTGAACGCCGCGAATTCGGCGGCGGACCTCCAGCGGAGCTTTTCGTCGCAACGCTTCTCGGCTTCCCATGCGGGAATGGGCCTGGAGCCGGCGCTCGATTCCCCGTCCGATGCGGGGTCCGCACCCGAAAACAACACCTCTCCGCTGCTGCCGGGAATCGCCGATTTCATCGACGAGATGCTCACCCAGGATCGCGCACCCGCCGAGGGGAGAAACTCCCGCCGTCCCGGTTAATTTTTTTTGTCCGCTCCCTTCAACGAGGTCTCCCCTCCAACCAAAAAGCCATTATGCCAACTGCACCGCTCGAAAAAATGTCCACAACTGCTACCCCCCAGCCCTTCGGCTCCAATCCCCCACAACCGATCAACCTCGGGACCCCGTCACGCGACAACGCGCCGGCGGCGGTTAAATCAAAGGTTGTCCTGGTCGGCTTCGACCTCGGTACCAACAAATCGTGCGTCCTCGCGGGTGCGCCTGGCTCCAGCGACATCGCGGTCAGCAAAGTCGTCCCTTCGGTCGTCGGCTACGTGAAAGACGGGATCGTCGACGGCATCATCGCCGGAAATAAGAGCATCCTCTTCGGTGAGGAGGCGCTGAACGCGATGTTGCATGTGCGACTTGTCGCTCCGCTCGCCGAGGGCGTGATTTCGGAACCGGGCGCGGCCAAGGATTTCCTCCAACACATCCGAACGCTCGCCGATCCGACCGGAAGCGCAGAGATCCGCGCGGTGGTTGGCGTTCCGTCCAACGCTCGGGAGAACACCCGCGAAGATATCCGCCAGGCCGCCCAAGGCGTGTTCGACCGTGTGATTCTAATCCCTGAGCCCTTCCTCGCGGCGTTGGGGTATCGCGACGACTCGCGCCTGAACCAATCGAACTACATCGATCCGGTGATCAACTCGCTGTTCATCGATATCGGAGGCGGCACGAGCGACCTTTGCCTGGTCCAAGGCAGCTTCCCGCCCCGTGAAGACCAGATCAGCATCCCGTTCGCCGGCGACGCCATCGATCAGCTGATGCAGGACGAGTTGAACCGCACTTACCCAAACAACGGCCTGTCCCGGTTGAAGGTACGCGAAATCAAGGAGACACACGGCTACGTGGGACCAAGCCGGAAACCGCTCGAAGTGAAAGTAATCATGGGCGGTAAAGCCCACACGCTCGAACTGGGTGACGTCATCGGTCGGGCCTGCAACGCGCTCATCGACAAAATCTACCCTTCCCTCGCTGCATTGATCCAGCGTGCCTCCTCCGACTCGGTGGTAACGCTGTTGCAGAACATCATCATCACGGGCGGTGGTTCGCAGATCAAAGGCATCGACACCCTTCTTCAGAAAAAGCTGACCGAGGATGGCTACGAAAACCCAAAGGTCCGCCTCGCTGGCCAGGACTACAAACGCTACGTCGCGATCGGGGCGCTGAAGGCCGCGCGCGCCGCCCGTGAGAACCAGTGGCAAGTGTTGCTGCGGTAACGCGCGAATCAGTTACAAGTCACGTCTCGAAGGCGCGTTTTTATCAACGCGCCTTTTTTCTGCCCTGGGATGCTCAACGCGCGAATCGGGAGAAAACGGAGGAAACATGAGTTAGCCACAGAGAACACAGAGCTCCGACACAGAGGGCACAGAGCAGAGGAAAATTATTATCTTCTCCAATGAAGGTGGGATTACCGGACGGTGGAGGGCCCAATCCGATTTGAACCACGGAGGACACGGAGAAAAGCCCATGACTGGGTTCATTTCTGTCTCCGCGCCTCTCTGGTTCAATTGCCTCATCTCTTTCTCCGTGAACTCTGTGTCGGAGCTCTGTGCCCTCTGTGACGAAGATCGAGAGCCCCTCGCCGAAATCAACTCACCGCCGGATAACTCCCAAGCCACTTCACCAGCGGACAAAATTTACGCAGCTCGGCCAAGGCTTCCTTCATCGGCGGGTCATCATAATGCCCCGTCACATCGAGGAAGAAGTAGTAATCCCACGGGCGCTTCTTGCTCGGACGCGATTCGATTTTCGAGAGATTGATGCCCCGGCTCGCCAGCGGATTGAGCATCTTGAGCAACGCGCCGGAATGCGACGCCGCCTCGTCCCCCAGCGAAACCGCCAGGCTCGTGATATCCTTTCCATTGCCGACGGCGCCCGACGGCTGGCGCCCGATCACAAAGAAGCGCGTCATGTTGTCCGCCTTGTCCTGGATGCTTTTCGCCAGCACCGGCACGGAGTAGAACTCGGCCGCGAGTTCACTGGCGACCGCACCCGCTCCCGCCTCCGCTTTCGCGATCTGCACTGCGCGCGAGGTGCTGCTGGAGTCGATCAGCTGGGCGTGGGGCAAATGCCGCTGCAGCCAGTTGCGACACTGCGCGAGCGCCTGATCCTTGGAATAAATCTTTTCGATTTTCTCGAGCGGCGTGGCCGAAATGAGCGCATGCGTGATCTCCAGATAGATCTGCGCGACGATCTTCAAATCGCTCTCGATGAAACTGTCCAGGGTCTCCCGCACGGAGCCTTCCGTGGAGTTCTCGATCGGGATGACCGCGTAATCGATCTCCCCTTTTTCAACCGCGGTGAAAATATCCGCGATGGTTGCCATCGCATGGTAATTCACGCTCGCGCCGAATTTCTTCATCGCGGCCGCGTGCGTATTCGTGGCTTCCGGTCCGAGATATCCGATCAGCAGCGGCTTCTCCAACGCGATCGCGGCCGACATGATCTCGCGGTAGATGGCGCGCAACGCCTCGTTCTTGATCGGGCCATTATTCTGGGCTGCCACCTTTCGCATCACGGCGTCCTCACGTTCGGCGACGTAGATCTGCCCGCCCTGACTGCGCTTCACCTTCCCGATCTCCGCCGCGAGGCCGAGCCGCTCATTGAGCAAAGTGACCAGTTGATGATCGAGCCGGTCGATCTTTTCCCGAATCGGGAGGAGCGGATCCATATCAGTGGGAGGCTGAAGTAGCATGGGCATCTTGCCCATGCTCGGAAAGATTCCCCAATCCCACGGGCGAGACGTCCGTGCCACTTTCCGCAACGCCCGCGCTCCCTTCGAGCGGCAACTCCTCGTCCGACAGACCCATGTCAGTGTCGGTCGGCTTGTGGGCCGTGGAAGAATTTTTCAGCCATTCATCGATCTGCCGCGACGACAGGACGTCCGAAGCCGGCAACTCATCCAACGATTTCACGCCAACAAATTCGAGAAACTGGTCCGTCGTCCCGTATTGGATCGGTCTTCCGGGAAGATCGGCGCGGCCGACGATATAAATCAGCTCACGCTCAAGAAGCTTGTTGATGCCGGCTTCCGCCGACACGCCCCGAATCGTCTCGATCTCGCCACGCGTGACGGGTTGCCGATAGGCGACGACGGCCAGCGTCTCAATGGAGGACTGGCTGAGTTTCACCGGTGGCGGCTCGGCGCGCAGAATGCGGACCCAGCGTGCGAAACGCGGATGCGTCACGAGACGATAGCCGTTGGAACCTTCGATGAGCAAAAGGCCGTCGTCCGCGGCGCGCAGCTCGGCCGCGATTTCGTCGATGACCTCGCGAATCTGCGTCGCCGTGACGAGCGAGGGAACGTCGTCGTAAAGTTCAGGATCCTGAGGAGCCTCGGCGATGACTTCCGCAACTTCGGCCGGAGCGACTTCCGCGGCGACGGCGGTTGATGCCGTATTCTCATTCTTCTCGCCCGACTCGGTGCCGGCTGAATCCTCGGTCGCCTTGATCTGCGCCGATTCGTGAAAACGCGTGAACGCTGCTTGGATGTCCTTGATCGCCAGAGGCTGATTCGAGGAAAGCAGCAACGCCTTCAGCACTTTTTTCAGGTTGAACGCCATGCAGGTAAAGTTGGACGAGTGAATGCGGCGCTCATTGTCCCATGCAACCCCGAACTTCCGCCTGTAAGCATCGCCATTCCCGCCCGCTGCGCGCGTCCGCGCCGCAAACGCGCTTGCCCGTGCTGGTCCGTTTGGTCTTCTTCGCCCCCACCCATGAGCGCCCATCAACCCGATCCCCTGCGTCCTCACTCCTCCGTCCTCGTCGACGGTCCCAGCCGCGCCGGCGCGCGGTCCATGCTCCGCCCCGTCGGTTTCACCGACGCCGATTTCAAGAAACCCATCGTCGGCATCGCGTCCACCTGGTCGATGGTTACGCCCTGCAACATGCACATCGACGCCCTCGCCCGCGAGTCCGAGGCCGGGGCCAACGCCGCCGGCGGCAAAGGCGTCATCTTCGGCACCATCACCGTTTCCGACGGCATCAGCATGGGCACGCCCGGCATGCGTTACTCGCTCGTCTCGCGCGAAGTCATCGCCGACTCCATCGAGACCGTCACCGCCGCCGAGGGCTTTGATGCCGTCGTCGCGATCGGTGGCTGCGATAAAAACATGCCCGCCTGCGTCATGGCCCTCGCTCGTCTCAACCGCCCGGGCGTGTTCGTTTACGGCGGCACGATTCTCCCCGGCATCCATCCCGACACGAAGCACGAGTGCGACATCGTCTCGGTCTACGA
>JBDSSU010000296.1:0-6548 GCA_039928635.1 Opitutaceae bacterium
CGTGCTCCAGGCGAGACCGGCGGGGTGCCCGGCAAAATCACCTGGGTCGACATGAGTGACGCGTCCGGAGCCGACCCACTCGCCTTGGTTCTCCGCAAAAAACCAGTCGCCCCCCGAAGTGACCGCAAAACCATTCGGCGAACGCAGGCCCGCCGCGATCGGCATCATCTGGCCGTCGGGAGTGATTTCCACCATCCAGCCGCGCCAGGGTGATGGCGCTTGCGTCGATCCGCCGAAGGCCACGTTCAACGTCACCCGCAAATTTCCATTGGGAGCGAGCACGGGACCGAAGGCATATTCATGATACGGACCGGCGATCGGGAGCTTGCAGACCGTTTCAAAAACATCGGCGCGGCCATCGTTGTCCGTGTCGGCGATGCGCGTGACCTCCTGGCGCTGCGCGACGTAGTAGCCGCCTTTGGGGGCGGCGATGATTCCCAAGGGCTCATGCAGGCCGGACGCGAAGAGCGTGTAACGGGGTTGCGGATTCTCGTCGTAGGCTCCGTCGACGAACCAGATCTCGCCGCGCCGGGTCGTCACGAGCAGCCGCTTGCCGGCAACCGGTACGATGCCGCTGACCTCGAGCACGATGTTGGGTGGCACGGGCAGGGGCGTCCGTTTCCAAATATCGTTTTCACGGACCACGAGGTCGGAATTCGGGGCGGCGAAACGCTCGGCGGACGAGGGATTGTTCGTTTGCGCGCGAAGGTTGGCAGCCGCTGCCAACATCGCGAGAACGGCCAGGACAGAAAGGGTGGAACGGTTCATGTCGGGTTTACCAGAGGAGCGTGTAAATGATGGGCTTGGTGATTCCGGCCGCAGTGACCGGCACCACGAGTTGTTGATGGTCGCCGCGATTCCGAACAAAAGGTCGCACCGCCGAATCCGCCGGTAGGTCAATGTAGTAGTCGCGGTCGCCCACGATGAAACTCAGCCCATCGGGCTGCGCCGTGATGGTCGGGGCTTCGGCGAGGAGGACCATGGTCTGCCAGGACGTATTCGTTCCCTTCAGATTGATCGTGCGGGTCAGTCCACGGCCGTCGGCAGTCGGCGCGACCCGGTCAGTGATATCCAGAGTGGCCAGTTTCGCGGCGAACGTGGGCTGTCCGTCGGATTCCAGCGTGTAGCCGTTCGATGACCAAAGCGGTTCGGCCGCATCGGGCCACTCGGAGGTGGCGCGTTCGAGCAGTGCGATCGTGGGCTTGGCGGTGAGCGTGAGCGCGGGGCCCGCGGGTTTGGCGAGCTGGGGTTCGCCGCGACCCTCCCACATCTCGAACGCATCGAGGAAATTTCCCCGCCAGACCCGGAGGATTGCCCCGGTTTCAAAATCGTAGGAATAGTGCGCGCCTGCCGGCGTACCGACGCTGATCGCGTAGAGACGCTTCTTTGGCTCATAGGGAACGAAGCTGCGTTGCAGCCGGATGCGGTCTTCGGGTTGGACGAGCAGCTGGGGAGCATTTCCCGGGCGACGCGCCCGATTCTCGGTCAATCCGTGCACGGCGATTCCGGGACCTTCGGCGGTCAAACGCAGCGCGGGCGCACGGGCGGTGGGATGCAGGTAATCCAGCCGGAAGGGATGACTGCCTTGCTTGAGAGTCATGACGTTGCTGACGCCGCCTTGCTCGAGGGGCGCGATCGCAACTTGCCCGTCGACCAGGAGGCGCACCGGCTCGGTCGCCTCCGCGTTGAACAAATACGCGCCGTCGCGCGGCACCACCAACGCGCCGGCGAACACCACCGCAAATCTCCCGGTGCGATCAATCGCTTCGGCCGCGAAACTCTCCGGCGTACCCTGCCGCGCCGGGGCGGTGTTGTCGTATTCTCCGACGACGCGCAGCTCTCCGGGATAATATTTGTAGGAGAGGTTTTCGACGGCCACGCGGGCTTCCGGGTCGAAGCGCTTCGAAGCGATATTACGGAACGCAATCGCGCCGTGGTCGCCTTGGATGAGCAGGGGGCCGCGCGGATTCTCGGTCGGAAACGCGGCTCCGCGCGTCGGGCCGTTCACCTCCACGTTTTCGTGAATCACGAAGTCGTTCAGCGTGACTTTGACGAAGCGCGCATTGCTGGTTTTCACCCCGGCGGCGTCGAAACGCGGCGCTTGGAATTCAATCCGCAGATGCTGCCAGAGTCCGGGAGCCCGGCTGGCGTTGGCGCGGGGTGCGATTCCTTCGAAGCCTTCCTTGTCTTTCCCGCGCGCATCGTCCCAGCGCTGATAAATCCCGCCGCAGTCCGCAAATGTCGGCACCTTGACGCCCCAGCTATCGGCGAGCTGCAGCTCATAGCGACCCATCAAGTAGACGCCCGAATTCGAGCCGGGCGGCAGAAGGAAATCCAAATCGAGTTCGACGTCACCGTGTTCCCAAGTCGTGGTGAGCGCGCTTTTCGCGGAATCCGTGGGGTTGTTGATCAGCACGCCGGAGCCGGGAATGGGGACGATCGCTTTTTCGCGGCGCGGGTCACCGGCGATTCCGCCGGCGAGCTGCCAGTTCGCGCCGGGCGATTTGAACTCCGCGAGCGAGGTGAGAGGGAGAGGCGAGGATGGCAGGAGGGTCTGCGCACGCGCGCCGAAGCTGCAGACAAGCGCACACGAAAACGCCAACAGGATCCGGGGATGAGGCTGCATAGGGGGTTCGGAAGGTCATCGCTTCTCCCGGCGTCGGCAAATCCAATCAACGGAATCGTGGCATCGGCCTTCGATGCAGACCGGGTCCGCTCCAGCCCCCGCCGATTCCCGATCGCAAAAATCGCCGGGGTCCGTTGCTGGACCACCGGCGATTGAGGCTCGTCCGCGTTACCGCCGCTGCGAGGTCGCGAGACCTTGGGGGCGCGTGCCGAGCGGCAGCGCGAGTTCTACCGGGGAAGATCCGGTCTCGTTCAACTCGCCCGTGTTCGGCTTGATCTTCAAAGCATGGAGGGTGTTTCCCTTGCCGATGGGTGTCGCGGGATCAGCCCGCTGTGTCACCACGTAGAGATAATCTTCCTGCGGATCCAATTCCATTTGGAAGCAGCTGCCCACTCCCCGCAGATTTAATTTTTGAATCTCGACCGGATGGAGCGGCGACGTGATGTCGTACACCGAAATGCTATTGTCGCCCGTATTCGAAACGTACGCTCGCGTCCCCTGCCCGTTGACCTTCACCCAGCACGGCGCGGAGCCGGAGTCCGCCACCGAACCCTGAAAGGAAACGTGGCCCGAGCCATCGTACGTGTAGACCGCGAGGCGATCGATCGTCACGAGGCCAACATAGAGGATCGGTTGCTTCGGATGCATCGCGAGTCCGAGTGGAAGATGGGGTGCGGAAGAACCCACGTAAGCGGAATCAGGGAGCGCCTGGGTTTGCACCGGGGTCAGCGTTCCCGACCCTCCCACCACAAACGTCTGCAACGCTCCGCCCATGAACTGGGCGTCAACTGCGAGCCGCATACTCGGACTGATGGCGGCTTGTGAGGGCGAACTTCCGACGGGAGCCAAGACCGTCGAGATGGGGGCGCCAAGCACACCTTCGGGCGAGATCGGGAGAGTGACGTAGCTGGGTTGGTTGCTACCCGGCTGGCCAGGGTCCATCGCTTTGTTGACGACAACCAGGACATCCTTCGAGAGGCCCAGGCTCACGGGATTGATTCCCCCTGAAGGGAAGGGCGATCCTGCCACCGCGTGAAGTGAACCGTCGGCATTGATGTTGAACACCGCGATGGTATTGGAGCCGGAATTGACGGCGAACAGCAGCGAGCGCTCCGGATTGACGATGATATTTTGGTCTGAATCAAAGGGCCCCAGCGCCAGCGTAGTATCGAATATTCCCTTTCCCCCGGTCGCGTACTCTTGCAGCAAGCGCAGCTCCCCCTTCGCGGTCCGCTCGAAAGCGAGTACGGAGTTGTTCTGTGCCCGATTGCTTTCGACGTAGACGATGGCAGCGGTGGGTTTGTTGTCGGCGCGAGCGATGCCCGGTGCGCCGCATAATCCTAATGCTCCGAGTAAGAGAGCAAGACAGCGAAAAGTGAGGTGGGGAGTTTTCATATTTTCGAGAAGTCGGGCGCACGATAATTCATGACGGCTCGACCAAGTTGGGACGGCGAACCCGAGTATCTTATTCCAGCTTCCGTGCGACTCAGTCCTAAGTCCGTCGCGCCCGAACTTTTTGGGGGTTTTATTTGGAATACAGAATCCCAGAAGCTCCCCCGCGCCTCTGTCCGTCCGCCGAACATACAGCGGCCCCGAGGGATTCAGGTGAATTTTTTGGACACTCCATCCCCACGCCACGCCACCCGTGTCCGAAGGGGGGCCACGTCAATTTTGAGCGAACCCTCCCAGCGCGTCCTGCCGCGGTGGGAGCAAGGCGCTCGCTGCGGACGGGAAAAAATTCTCCGTGAAGTCGGAAAATCTCACCCCTGTCCGCTGGGCCACGGTCGAAAGGCCCCTGATGTTGACCTGTCGGCGCCGGGGCTGGGTTCTGGAACCATGGCTTGCCCAAACTCGCTTCGTAACTTTGCTCGGCAGAAATGACATCATCGAAAACGGTCCTGATCACCGGAGCTTCGCGCGGAATCGGCCGCGGTATCGCGATCGAGCTGGCGCGGAGCGGTGCACGCATCGCGATCAATTACGCGGGCAATGCCGAGGCGGCGAGCGAGGCACTTGCACTCGTGAAAGCGGCGGGTGGAGACGGATTCACGATTCAAGGTGATGTGGCGATCGCGGCGGATCGCGAGCGGTTGGTGAGCGAAACACGCGCCAAGTTTGGCCGGATCGACGTCTTGGTGAACAACGCGGGCGTCGCCCCCAAAGTCCGGGCCGATCTGCTCGATGCGGGCGAGGAAAGTTTCGACCGGCTGTTCGCGATCAATCTGAAAGGTCCGTTCTTCCTCTCCCAACTCGTGGCCAGGCAGATGTTGCAGCAGATGCCGGACGCGGAGGGTTTTCGGGGACGCATCGTGAACATCACCTCGATTTCCGTGTACACCGCTTCGATCAACCGGGGTGACTACTGCATGGTGAAAGCGGGACTGGCGATGATGACCAAACTCTTCGCCGACCGCCTCGCGAACGACGGCATCAACGTTTACGAAATCCGGCCCGGCGTAATCGCGACCGATATGACGGGCGGCGTGAAAGAAAAATACGACAAGCTGATCATTCAGGACGAACGCGGGATCACGCCCATCCGCCGGTGGGGAAAGCCGGAGGACATCGGACGCGCGGTGCGGGCGATCGCCGAGGACCGGTTCCCGTTTTCAACGGGAGCGGTGTTCGACGTCGACGGCGGTTTTCACCTGCAACGGCTGTAACGCGATTCCTTCATCGCGGGGAAATCGGGCGGGTAGTCGGGCCATCGATCCAGCGCGGGGGGATCGAATGGATTGGAGGCCGGTGGTCCCCGTGTGCCGGCGACGCACGGGTTCGCTGGCAGGGCAACGCGACCCGTGCCGCGCAGCTCCGAGCTGCGCACGCGTTTTCAGCTAGGCCGCATCCATGCATTGAGAAACCACGAATAGACACGAATGGACGAAAATATCAGAGCGAATGGGGGAAAAAATCTGGAGTCATGGCTTCAACTCACCTTTCAGTGAGTGGCTCAGGCGCCCCCGTCTCCGAGTGTTTTTCATTCGTGTCCCTTTGTGTCCATTCGTGGTTCAACTGCTTCGTTCCGGCTAAAGCGCGGGGGGAGGAGTGCCGGAGGGAGTGGCAGCAGCCGCTTTTTCCGCGGCGAGCTGGCGCGTGAAGGCTCTCTCCGCTTGAACAACCACGCTCTGGAGCCCGGTACGGTCGATAAAAGGGTTAACCGCCGGATTGCTCTCAAGGCGCGCGAACTTGCCCGCCATCGCGAACTGCCCCCCGTGCGGCGCAAAAAAGATGTCGCAGGGGAGGGCTTTCAGCTTCGCAAACGTCGCCGTGAAATCTTCCACGATTCCGGGATAGCCGGGAGTCGAGAGTAATCTCGTGCCCGCATTGATGGAGGCGCTGCTGAAAAACACGACCCGATAGGTTTGGCCTTTGTCGGTCACCTCCATGGTCCAGGTGGTCGCCCCGCGGGTATGTCCCGGCGTGAGGTTCGCGGTGAGGGTGGTTCCGCCCAGAGAGACGCGTTCTCCGTCGCGGACGATGTGGTCCACCTTCGCGGGCGGATAAAGAATCGTTTCACGCGGGAAGGGGATGAAGTCGTCGAGCCCGCCGGATTCCAACGTCTTCGCATCTTCCGCGCTCGCGTAGATCCGGGCGCCGGTGAGCTTTTTCAACGCGGCGTGACCGGCGACGTGGTCAATGTGGGCGTGGCTGCTGAGAATGATTTTGATGTCGGTCAGCTTGAACCCGAGTTGCTCAACGCCCTTTTGGATGATGGGGACCGTGTCCTCAAAGCCCGTGTCGAGCAGGATGTGTCCCTCGGCCGAAGTGATGAGAAACGAACTCACCCCAATCGCTCCCACGTAGTGGATATTCGCGATCAGATGACGCGGCGGCACCGGTGCCCTCCACGGATCGAACAAATTCTTCACGGCCTCCACGCTGGGAGGAGGGGATTGGGCGGGAGCGACCGAAGAAGTGATGC
>JBDSSU010000297.1:0-4905 GCA_039928635.1 Opitutaceae bacterium
AACTCATGAAATTGCGGCAATTCAATGATGCAGGGATGGCCGAGTTCGCAAAGTATCGGCTGGAGCTTTTCGCAGAGCCCACAAAGCGGCCGCCGGCTGAACTTCTCGAAGACCCTGCGGTGACCGACTCGATTTCACCAGAATTCGAAATCGAATCGCGGATCTTCGCGAATCGTCTCGAAGCCGGGCAGTATCTCAACGAACTGGTGACGGCGGCGGGTATATCGCAGCCTGAAAAGAATCGCGGGCTATGGGCATGGCTCACGCTCTTCTACTTCGATCAGGTTTGCCCGGCCGATCCAAGCGGCGCTCGGTCGCCGAAGGAAGAAGCGCGACTGGTCGCACAAGTGGACAACTTTCAACGGTTCTATCGCCACCTGTTACTCGGTCCGTTTCTGATTGTCCGAACCCACTTGGATCAACCTGAGCGGGCCAATGCTTTTCTCTGCAACCCGTTACATCAGCCCGGTGAAATCGCTGAGCAACTTGCTTCGCGCAAGGAACTCGTCACCAACCGGGCCGTAGTGGAGCTTACAACGAAGCTCTACTACGACCCCGCTCAAAAGACCTTTCGGCGTGGTGCAACCAACAAAGTAAGGGGCGCAGCCCGACGGCTCTCGGCATTGCTCAATCAGCTCGACCTCACGTGGTATCTCTACGGCATGACGGCAGAAGAGATTGCCGCGTTGTTACCGAAGGAATTCGACCGTTTTCGCACGCCAGCATAGTTCGGTCGCAAGTGTCCGACGTCTTCTCCAACCGAAAACGCTCCGCGGTGATGGCGCTCATCCGCTCGCGCGGCAACAAGGCCACCGAGCTGAGGCTCATCGCGATCTTCCGGGCCAACCGTATCACTGGCTGGCGGCGCGGATCGAAGCTCACGGGCCGACCTGACTTTGTTTTTCCCAAGCTGAAACTCGCCGTCTTCGTCGACGGCTGTTTCTGGCACGGGTGTCCGAAGCACGCGACACAGCCAAGGAATAATGCGGCATTCTGGGCGAAGAAACTTTCTGACAATCAAACTCGTGACCGGTTTGTCACTCGCATGCTGCGAAAGAAAGGGTGGGAGGTGCTGCGGATTTGGGAGCACGAACTCTCCAGGAAAAATGCCCCCCGCCTGCTGAACCGGCTTCGCCGGGAACTCACGGCAATGCCTCGGACTGTTTCGAGAGGACAACCGAACGAAACGAAGCAGTGACTCTGCCGGGGATCGAACCTCCGTTCCCTTCGTTACCTCCTGTGAAAATGGATCGGTTCAGCGTCGTGGGTTTGGCCGAATGCCCCGGAGTGTCTGACCACGGATAAAACGGGATGGACACGGATTCGATCGCTCACCGGAACGGAACCAACCGAGTTCTGCATCACGCCGGATCGGTCCTGCGGCCCCTTTCGCCTCCGCCTGCAAGGCGCGGACGGGCCAAAAACCCTATTGACTGGTTTAACCATACTATTGCATGGTTTAACCATACAGATGAAATTATTGGATGTTCTCTTCCCCCGAGTGCGGGCCGAAGTGCTTCGCCTCCTTTTCGCCGACGAAGGCCGCGAGCTGCACCTGCGCGAACTCACCCGCCAGAGCGGGCTCTCGCTCGGCACCCTCCAGACCGAAGTGAAGAAACTCTGCGACGCTGACCTGCTTCTCAGCCGGCCCGATGGCAACCGGCGCTGCTTTCGCGCCAACACCGCCCACCCCTTGTTCGCCGACCTGCGCCAGCTCGTGCTGAAAACCGCCGGATTGCACGAAGTGCTGGCAGAAGCCCTCCATCCGGTGCCCGGAACGGAGATTGCCTTTGTCTTCGGTTCGCTGGCGGCGGGAGCAGGCAAGGCGGGAAGCGACGTGGACTTGATGATCGTCGGCGACGCCAGCCTGCGCGCCCTGGCCCCCCGGCTGCGCAAGGCGGCGGATCGATTGGGCCGGGAAATCAATCCCGTCACAATGACGCGTGCCGAATTCGTGCGCGACCATGCGAAGAAGCCGTTCCTTCGCGACGTACTCGCGAACGAAAAATTGTTCATCAAAGGAAACAGCGATGAGCTTGCACGACTGGGCTAAAGCCGGGTGGCTGCGACCGCATCGGGCCTCGCGGCAGCAGATCGCGGATCTGTTCGCGATCGTGGATCGCGATCTGGAAGACGCCGCGCGTGGACTTTCGCCCGACTGGCAGTTTGGCATCGCTTACAATGCCGTGCTCAAACTTTGCACGGTTCTCGTCCATGCCGAGGGTTGGCGCCCGGAAAAAAATCTCGCGCATTATCGCACCCTCCAAGCCATGCCTCACATCCTCGGGATGGATCGTCAGGCTGACGCCGACTACTTGGATACTTGCCGCGCCAAGCGAAACACCGCCGAATACGATGCTCCCGGGCAGGTGAGCACAAAAGAGGCGCTTGAATTGGCCGCATTCGCCCGCGAGCTGCGCGAAGAGGTTGTCGCTTGGATTCAGAAAATTCATCCTGAGCTTTCCCCGTGGTCCAGATAAGCCACACCCTGAATGAACACCCGGCGGCCAACGCTGGCTTCTGGCTCGCCAAGATCACCGGCAACAAAGCCCGTGATCGAAAGGTCAACCGGCTCCTCCGCGCGAAAGGCTGGCGGGTGCTGCGGATTTGGGAGCACGAACTCACCCGCAAAAACGAACTGCGTTTGCTTCGCCGCCTGCGCGCCAATCTGGGCTGAAGCCAACCGCCAATCGTGCGTCGGGGATCCGAACTGACTGACGAAACGCCCGTCGACGCCGAGGCCGCCTTACGAAATCAAAATCGTGTGCTGGGGCCACTCGACCGCGACACCCCGGTCACGCGTCGCAAACTTGATCCCGTGCCACGCTGCCAGCTAGACTTGATAAAAATCCATCACCTGACGATGGCCTTTGGTTTTTCTCAAAAACCCATCGTCCGGTTCGACCGACGCCAGTAATGCTCCCCGGTGCGGCCCCGCCATCTCCCGGCGAAGGGCGCCCAAGGCGTCATCGATTCGCAGGGGTCTCTGACTGGTGGTAGCCGGATTCAACATCAAGCGAAGCGTCCCAAGAAAAGTCTCGCTGCTCAAATGCCAGCCACCCTCACGCACCTTGGCCGCGTCCAGCCATGTAGACACACCCCATGATCGACATGCGCCTGCCACATGGCGGGAAACAGCACGCTGATATCCACCAGCGGCTTCATCCGCTACACATCCAGCACGCGGCGCATTTCCTCATCGGTGACGCGCTCTCCCACCGCGACCTTCGGGATGATAATCCGCCCAGCCCGCCCTGTCACCCGGCGGCGGACAGCCTCGCGAGACATACGCTTTCTCACGGGCCGGTCGCTTGTCTTCTCCTGCGCCGCGAGCGTGGTTTTCATCGGACAGGTATTTAGGCGAGTCATTGCCACGGTCAAGCGACGCCACCGGACACCGCTCTTTGAAATTTCAGGGACACCGTCCGTTGTCTGCCAAACCCGACTTTGTATTTCCCAAGTTCAATCTCGCCGTCTTCGTCGACGGCTGTTTCTGGCACGGATGTCCGAAGCACGGCACGAGTCCCAAAGCCAAAGCCGCTTTCTGGCTCGCCAAGATCAGCGGCAACCAGGCGCGTGATCGGAAGGTCAACCGGCTCCTCCGTGCGAAAGGCTGGAAGGTGCTGCGGATTTGGGACGAAGCGCCGCAGCGCGGAGATGGTCGTGCCGGAAGGCATGGCCCCGAAGCGATAGCGCAGGGATGACCGGAGCCGGGTGCCCTTCGGGCGGCGACGAGCACAACAGGAACTGGTGCGGAAGAATGAGCCTCGTCTCCTCGCCCGGCTCCGCCGGCAACTCACGGCTTGATCCGCCAACCGGCCCGAGCCTCCTTCCAGCCTTAGGTGAGGCTCGCCGTCGCGCCACGGCTCCGGGCCGCGTTCCGCCGGGGTGCGGGTTTCACCAGAGCCTCCGCACTCGCAAACCGGCTCAGGCGCACGTGCAGTTGCTCGTAGCTCAGCCCGGCCAGCTCGCGACTTGAGCGGGCGCGCCAGCGGCGTGAAGCCGCCACGGCGTCAAAGGCCTTAGTTTTCTTTGAGGTCTTCATCGGGATTGAGTAACACGCTCGGCGTCACGATGCGAATGGCAGGCCGTCCGTGCAACAGGTTTACCGCATTGAAGCGCTCGTTCCGGTGCAGGCTCGCGAGATGCTTGAAGTTCCAGCTCACGATCAGGCCGATGCCCTCGCAGGTCGCCACCGCCACGTGCGCCGCGTCGTCCGCAAACTTGGCCGGCACGACCCCCGCTGCGAGATAGGCCCGCGCCAAGGCAAACGCCTCCGGGCTCACATCGAGAATGCGCGTGGGGTCCGCGAAGGTGCGGGCGGCCAGCTGGCGCACGGCGAGCGGCGCACCGCGCAATTCGTTCACTGCCACGCGCGAAGTATAGAAGCGATACGCCCCGCGCTCCATCAGCCGCCACAGCGCCCGCGTATCGGCCATGAACTCGGTGTCGTGGAAGCCGCCGATCACCGAAGTGTCGAGATAGAGCGTCTGGGCGGGCATCGACTGGTTTATGGCGGGGCCCAACGTCAAAGGGCAACCCGACTTTGTTTTTCCCAAGCGACCCCATTCGACCGGCTCGACAGGTTCACCGCAGGCAGGCTCAGGGCTCGGCGGCTCGGGTTTGGACGAATGCCCCGGAGTTTTTAACCACGGATAAAACCGGACCGGCCCGGATTCGATCCGGCGTCGGACCCATTGCCGCCGAAACACTGGAGTTAATGCACTCTACCTTTCCGGATCGGTTCTCCGTTCCCTTCGTTACCTCCTGTAAATGGGATTTGGACTTGTGCTTCGGCTGCGTGCCTCCCTGGGAGCGCCGGTCCAGCTTGGCACTTGGTTTCCACGCGGGACGTGCTACCTTTTCGCCCATGCCGGATCGGATCACTCTCTCCCCTGACATCTG
>JBDSSU010000298.1:0-5465 GCA_039928635.1 Opitutaceae bacterium
GAGACTCGCGCCGCCGCCTCTTCCATCACCCGGCTGGTCGAGCTGATTCTTCCCTGACCGGTCAGTTTGATCAGCCTTCCTCGCAAATCTTCCCGCTTCAGCAGCATGAAAATGACCAGCACGATGACCATGATGCCGGAGGCGATCGCACCGAGGAAGGGCCTGACCAGCGACTGAAGTTTGGTTAGGGGGTTGACGGCCTTCGGTGCGACCGGCGCCGGGACCCCCACGGCAGGAGAAGCCGGGGGACGGGCCGATGCCGGAACGCCGGTTTTCGTCTCGGGTGGCGGGAGTGTGCCGAAGAGCGGAATCTGCGACTCGATATCCACGATCATCTCCGAAAAACGCGTGAAGGGACCTTGCTTCGACAGATCGAGGGCATGGATCTTTCGTTCAATGTTGGCCCGGTAGGCGGGAAGCTGGGTGATGAGATCCAGCGTTTGTCGCGTGATGACCCAGCCCATGATTCCCATGATGAGGAAAACCAAAACCATCACCCCGGAAACGGCCGAGACCCTTCCGACTTGGCCCTCCATCCGGGTGACGAGCGGGGAGAGCACAAACGTGAGCAGGCCCGCCAGGGCGAGAGGCACCAACAGTTCGCGGCCAAAATAAAGCGCCGTGACCACCGCCGCACCGAGCACCACCGTGTACAGCCCCAGCAGCGAACCGGCGCCCGCGCCCTTTTTTCCGCCCAAAACCGTCGGTGCGCTCATGGTCGGAACCCTTCGGGAGGGCAGCCACGCGATCCTCGCTCTCCGGAGCGGCTCACGGGCGGCCGGCTCACCGAAACCCGGCCCGGACCAGCGTCAACGCGCGGAGCTGACCCCTGGCGAGGCGGAATTGCCGGGGTAACGGCTAGGATCGAACGGTGATCGTGGTGCGGTATGGCGAACACAAAAAAGTTGAAGCGGTTCGATCTACGGTAAGCATCAGCAGCATCCAGTTCCCGAGTTTGCAAATGGATCTTACCGGCCGCCCCTCCGTTAAGCGCCATTCGTGCGCTTACCGCAGTTTGCACTCTAGCTAGACAACGGCCGGCCCAAGGTTCCGAACCCTGGCCTTTTTCAAAAAAAATCAGTTCCCTAGAACACATCCCTGATCTCCGCGTCATACTGTGGTCAAAAAGTCCGTTCACCCGTTCCTGTTCGCATCAATGATTCGTCTTCGCCCCCTTGCCTTCCTCGTCTTCGTTTTGATCGGATCAGCTCCGGTTTGCTCGCGTGCGGCGGCTCTGGAAGAGGTGGGTCCTTTCTTTGAAGCGGATCACCCGTTCTTTCAGTCGCAGGTTCAGCTGGTTGCGCCGGCGAAGGGCGAAAAAGTCGGGGGCAACTTTGTGGTGCGCGGCATCGTATTGCCGCTTCCCGGCGGCCAAGTGGTGGTTTTCGACCAGGAGCTGCTGCGCATCGCGGGTTGGTGGCAGGCTCCCGCGGGTGAACCGCCGATCAGTCTGCTAACGATGGCACAGGTTTCGTATGCGACCCCACGGCGTAAAATCGGGGGTGAGCATCCGGGCCCGACCGGGCCGATGTTTCTGACCACCGGGATGCACCCGGGCGTGGCTTCCACCCCGGAGGCCTTGTTTAACGATCCCCGGGCAGCGCGGCCCCCGGGCGATGAAGGACGCGGGGCGCTGCCGGAAGCATTTGCCCGTTTCGAGGGAATCGAGATTGCAGGATCGACCGCGGTTTTACGTTACCGCAGTGGAAACACGGTGATCCGGGAGTGGCTGGAAGCTCGGGTCGATGGCGGCGAAAGCCGCCTCCTGCGCCATTTCGAAATCGCACCGCACGCCGGCCCCTTGCACTTCGCGCTCGGTTCCGCGGGAACGACGGCTTGGACGATCACCGAAGGCCGCATCGCCGCGGTCGACAATGGCGCGGCTGGTCGCATCCGCGTCGAGGGCAACGACCCGGCGCTGGGTTTGAAGGAAGACCACAGCGAACTGGTCGCCACCGTCGCGCCCTCGACCACCACGCAGCGTTTAACCCTCGCATTTATGGTTTCGGCACCCGCTGCCAGTGCAAATTCGATTCCCTCAGCGGTGGCTCCACCGGCCGTAAAACTCGGCGCAACCCCGCCGGTGCCGGCTCCCACGAGTGAGCTGCGTTGGAAGGGAAGCGCGACCGCGCCCGCGCAGATCGCCGCGCTCCAGCAAAACGGTCTGGTGCTCGATCGAATTGCCACCCCCGACGAAAATCCCTGGAAGCGCCGCGTACGCGTGGCGGATCTCGCGTTCCTCGACGACAATCGCGCCGCGGTGGTCACCTACGATGGCGACGTGTGGTTGCTCGATGGACTCGCGGACGCCGCGCTCGCGAAACTGACCTGGCGGCGATTCGCCTCGGGCCTCGTCGAGCCGCTGGCGATCGCGGCTCCGGGTGGCGTTATCCAGGTCGCGACGAAAAACGGCGTCGTGCGATTGCACGACCGCGATCGCAATGGAGAGGCGGATTGGGTGGAAAATTTCAACGACCAGATGCTCCAGAGTCAGTCGACGCGTTCCTTTCCCCTCGATATGGCGATGGGGCCGGACGGCTCGACCTATGTGTCCCAGGGCGGGATCGTGTCGCAAAGCGGATTGGTTTCGGGCGGCGAAGGAACGCGACACACGGGGGCGATCATGCGGATCGCGCCGGACGGGAAGTCCTCGGAAATGTTCGCGAGCGGCGCCCGCGAGCCGTTCCTCAGCGTGCATCCGAAAACCGGAGTCGTGACCGCCACGGACCAGCAGGGGCATTTCATTCCCTCATCGGTCTCGTATCTCGTGCGGCGCGGAGACGATTTCGGATTTCTCCAGGACAAGCCGGCGAAGCTGGCGCTGCCCCTCGTGTGGATCCCGCACGAGCAGGATAGTTCGTCGACCTCCGAAGCTTGGATGACGGGGAAAGGCATGGGCGTGTACGACGGCCGGCTGCTGCACCTTTCGTACGGCACCGGCCGGCTCTTCCTCGTCTCGCCGGATCTCGATGCGCCCAAGCCGCAGGGGGCGGTGATTCCCCTCGAGTTGAAAACGGATTTGCCGCTGTTGCATGCGCGGATGAACCCGCGCGGTGACGCCATGTTTCTCAGCGGGTTTCAGATTTGGGGCACACGCACCCTGACCAATTGGGCGCTCGGTCGGCTGCGGGTCGGCACCACGCCGGTCACGACCGCGATCAACGCCCGCTCAATCTCCGACGGCGTCATTTTGGAATTCGCGCAGCCGCTCGATCCCGCGTCACTTCGTCCGGAAAAAGTGACGGCGCGCGCCTGGAACTACAAACGGAGTTCCGCGTACGGGAGTGGGCGTTACACCTTGGACGGTGCGGCGGGCACGACGCCATGGGGCATCGCGCAAACGGTGTTGTCGACCGATCGCAAATCCGTGTTCGTGCATTTGCCTGGCCTGCCGCCGGTGATGCAGCTCGAAGTGCGACACGATTTTCAGCTCGCGAGCGGTGAGCCGGCCCGTGGAGTTGTCTACCTTACGATCCATGAACCGCGAAAACAGGAACTCGCCCAAGCCGGCTTCCCGGGCGTCGATCTGACCAAGGTGGCCGTGGCGATCGCGCAGGTCCAGGAAGGTCCGCCCTCGATCGTCCAGGGGAAAACCATTTCGGAAACGGTTGGCTGTATCGTCTGCCATTCGATTGACGGAACCACGGAAGGCAAAGTGGGAACCACCTGGCTTCGGCTGTATGGCGCCAAACGGACCTTCCTCGATGGGACGAGCGAGATCGCGGACGATTTATATCTGCGGGAAAAGATTCTCGATCCGCAGGGCAAAAAGATGAAAGCGGGCCAGGTCGAGATGCCGAGCTACCGTGGAGTTTTGAGCGACCCACAAATCGAATCGGTCATCCTCTACATCAAGAGCCTCGGCGGGCGTTTGCCGTAAAGGGTCGGGCTCGCGTCAGTCCGAGCCCCAGAGGTGCTGGGTTTTAGCGTCATACGCGAGCCAGTGATTGGAGACCGTCCACCGTGCGGTCGGGCCGATTCCATCACGGTGCTGCTCGATGAACTGGTTCTCCTCGTAGGCGGCGACGGCGGACGCGATCGCGAGCGAAACGGGAAAGACACTGGCGACAACCGCCAAGCGCAAACGTCCGCGCCAGAGGCGGAGCAGCGTCAGCGTCGGCAAGGCGGCATAGAGGCCGAAGAGCAAAAAGACGCCGCTCAAGGTGTGCAGGGAAAAGCCCGGCTCCATCGTGCGGCCAACCAAGCACGTAACGTAGCCGAGGTAGAACGTTGCACCCGTCACGAACACGCGGAGGTAAAGGGGAAATCTCGGTCCCCAGATCGCCGCCGCCACTGCGAGGCCGGCCATCACGACGAGCAGCGGAATTCCACCGCCCGGTAAATTCTCCTCTGCGATGGCGAAGAGAATCGTGGCCGCGAGGCCTGATGCGGTCTGTTGTTTTGCGGTCACCGGAATCGCTTCGTCGTTCCCGACCGATTATTTCCGAGGAACGACTTTGATGTTGGGCTGCTTCAACGCCGCCATGCCTGCGCCCAGGAAATAGCTCGTGTGCGGCGGCTGGTTGTACGCGACGTTCTGCAGCGCGACGGAGAGGCGATACTGCGGGTCGTGCATCAGGGTGTACAGGCGGTGCTCGCTGGGAATGTCCGTCGTGTAGATCCGCAGCTCACTGTTGTCGGTCGACCGCACGACTTGTTCCTCGCGCCAGTCGCCAAGAATATCTGCGGTCAGCCCGCCATTGAGTCCCGTGGTGCCCGCGGCGCCTTCCATCGTGATCAGCCTCGATTCAGTCGCGGTTTCCCAATTCCATTTGTCGACACGGTTGCCATTCAGAATTTCCCGGAGCAGATCGCCGTCCCACCAAATGCCAAAGTTGCACGAAGCCGGCTTGGTCTTCGCGATCTCTTTGCCCTTGGCGTTATAGAGACCATCGAGATTTTCGCCAACGCCCCACGACTCGTGGCCAGGATGGCGCGGGTCGATGTCGATCGCGAGACAGCGGGCCGGATCATACGAGCGTTTGCCCCAGAGGATTTCGCCCGTGGCGGCGTCGCGCATTTCCATGCCGTAGAAGTGCTGGTTGAATTCGTGAACCGAAAGGATCTCTTTCCCCGGTCGCGTCGGGTCGAGATCGCCCACGTGCTGCGCGTCACCGTGGTTCAACTGCGTCGTGTACAGGCCCATGCCGTCGTCATCGATCACGGCTGCACCGAAGACGATTTCGTCACGTCCGTCGCCATCGACATCGGCGGCGGTGAGGCTGTGGTTGCCTTGGTGCTGGTAGTACATGAAGCCGCGCGCGCCGTTCGCGGTGTCGAAGACCCAGCGTTTCACGAGCTTCTTATCGCGATAATCCCAGGCGGCGAGAACGGTCCGCGTATAATAGCCGCGGCTGAACATGACGCTGGGATGTTCACCGTCAAAGTAGGCCACGGCCGCAAGGAACCGGTCCATGCGATTGCCATACGCATCGCCCCAGACGTCGTTCAACTGTTCCGGCGTG
>JBDSSU010000299.1:0-9913 GCA_039928635.1 Opitutaceae bacterium
CCACCTTGCCTCCCGCCTTTTGCTCCAACACGCCGCCGCAAAACCAGCGGGCACGCTTTTTGGGATCGGTGAGAAACTCCCAGACGCGTTCAATCGGGCCGGGGAGGAGGCGGATGAGGCGAACTTCGCCGGGAGTGGCGAAATCGCCGAGGGCGTCGTTATCGAAGGTGACTTTCATGTTTATTCGAAGAGGTGAGTGCTTCCATCGGTTCGGGCCGCGCCGGACCGGCAAACATGCGGTCGAGGGCGGTGAGCATTATCGTCCAGGCACCCGCAGCCTTGTCCACAAACGCGGCCCAATCGGCGGTCATCACGTGGGTGAGTTTCACGTCGCAGCCTTGGCCGAGCGGCGTGATTTCGACGATGACCCGACTCGTGTCGGGCTGGCGGTCTCGCGTCGCCCAGCTGAAGACCAACAGGTGCGGCCGTTCGATCTCCAGATATTCGCCCACGTGCTCGACCTCCGTGCCCTGCCGGTCGACGACGAAGGAAAACTTTCCGCCGACTTTGGGATCAAGCGCCAGCTTCACAATGCGTTCGTCGCGCACCGCCGGCCCGAACATCCAGCGACCGAGCAGCGTGACATCGAGCCACGCATCGAAAACGCGCTCGGCCGGGCAAGGGAAGCGATGCAGGACGACGGTTTCGACGGGCTTAGTCATGAGGATTTCTTTCTCTTTGCCGCCTTGGCGTTCGCGGCGTCCTCCGCGCGCAACTCGCGCTCCAGGGCGTCGAGCCGACGCGACCAGATGGAGCGCGTTTTTTCCAGCCAGTCGTCGAGCTCGTCGAGCCCGCCGGGATTGAGGCTTTGAATGCGCGACTGGCCGTCGGCGCGGGTCGTGAGGAGGCCGGCCTCGCGGAGGATGTTCAGGTGCTGGGAAATCGCCGGCGCGCTCAGATCGAATTCCTCGACGAGTTCGCCCGCGGTCCGCTCGCGCACGGCGAGCAGTTCAACGATGCGCCGCCGCGTCGGGTCGGCGATGGCGAGGAGGCTTTGCATGCGCCCACTAATTAAGCAGAAACTTAATTAAGCAATGACTAAATCATCGACGCCGGCAATTTCCTGGAATTCCCAGAGGAGAAAATGTTTTGAAACACCGAGGAACACGGATGATCGGTCGATAACGGATCGCTGTCCAACGGCTCGAAGTGGGTTTCCCCGCAGGCGTTTTCTGCATCCGTGATATCGGTGTAATCTGTGGTCGGATTTCCGAGAGCGATAGACACCCACGCGTTCATCAAATCGGGGTCGCCTCAGCTTCAAAAAAACTTTGAAACCACAGATGTCACAGATGGGCACAGATGATCCCCCGGCGCGCCCTCGTGAAAAAAACTGCGTAGGTTTCCTCAGGCCAGGCGACGCGCGGCCATCTGTGCTTTGACACCCAGTTCCGCGGCCTTGAAGGCGTGGGCTTGGGTCATGGCTTTTTCCGTGCGATTCAGGCAGTCGAGAATCAGTTCACCGAAGAATTTGTAGCCGACTTTGCCGGCGACGGGGATGTGCTGCATCGCTTTTTCGTCGGCGATGTAGAGGTGGCTTCCGGTGCGCTCGCGGGCGAGGTCGAGATATTTGCGCAGCTCGATGAAGCCCTTGGTGCCCATGATGAAGGTGCGGCCATCGCCAAATGCGCTCACGGAAGCAGGCGTGAACCAGTCGACGCGGATGTATTGGGTCGCTCCGTTGTCGGCGAGGAGATTGGCCTCGCCGAAATCTTCGAACTCCGGGTATTGCGGGTGGTTGTAGTTGGCGATCGCCGAGTGCATCACGGTCGCATCCTTCAGGCTGGTGTAGGCGATGAACTGCTCGAACTGGTGGCTGCCGATATCGCAGAGGATGCCGCCGAATTTCTCGCGCACCCAAAACCAGTCGGGCCGGGTGGGAGCGCTGAGACGGTGAGGCGCCAGATTGATTACCTGCAGAACGCGGCCGATCGCGCCTTGTTGCACGAGGTCGGTGGCAAACATCGCCGACTCGTTCGTGAGCCGTTCGCTGTAATAGACCATGAACTTTTTGCCGGTTTTGGCGGCCACCGCTTTGGCCTGCTCGAGCTGAGGCATCGTCGTGAGGGGCGCTTTGTCCGTGAAATAATCCTTCCCGGCTTCCATGACCTTGCAGCCGAGCGGGCCGCGTTCAGACGTGACGGCGGCTGCGGCCACCATTTTCACCTCGGGGTCGTCGAGGATTTGCTGGAGCGAAGTCGCGACCTTGATGGCCGGAAAACGGCGGGCGAAGGCGGCGGTCTTGGTCGCGTTGGGATCGTAGACCCACTTGATCGTCCCGCCGGCGTCAGCAAGCGATCGGCACATGCCATCGATGTGGCCGTGGTCAAGATGAGCGGCGGCGAAGACAAACTCGCCTGGTTTCACAACCGGGAGGGTGGGGAGCGGACCGGGCTGGTAGCGTGAGTCCGTCGAGGTGACGGCAGGCTCAGCGGCGAGCAGGCGGGGGGGAAGGGCGGTGACGGCGGCCAACGTGGCCGACGTCGCGGTGAGGAAGTCGCGGCGGTTCATGGAGGGGAATGGGGGTGTGTCAGACAGATGAACGAGCTCACCCTTCCCGTCGAATTCGAAAACAGCGCGAGCGAAGCCGGAAAAATTCAGTGGAGAACCACGGATGAACACGGATGCAGAGGGAAAGCAATCGGAGCTGAAAGTCCGTTGGACGCGAACTGTTCGGTGAATATGAGGAAACCGGTTCATTGCTTCGTTCGCCCTCGGAGTATCCGTGTTTATCGGTGTCCACCGTGGTTCAATTGCATGGGAACTTTTGGCTAAGAATTGCCCGGCCGAGGCTTCGAGATTCTTTGGGCGCCTTTCTTCGATGACTTCGCTCGCGGATTGAACTCCAGCGCGAGTCCGAGCCAGTACCTGAACTCCGCCGCTGCCTTCCAACCCACGGGCGAGACGAATACAAAACTTTTGAGCGGTCGCCCGGTGAAAGCCATCGGAGTGCACCCCGGCTTCTGCAGGGCCACCGGCACGGCCAAGGGATCGAGGCGGACCATCAACCGGTCGTCGGTCACGCCCACGCACATCTTGTCGCGCACCATGAAACAGAGTCCGCCCATCATGCGTTTTTCCTCGGTGGGCAGACGCAAGGGTCCCAGGTAATCGCGGATGCGTTGCGCGAGTTCTTCGTTGTACGCCATGTCAGCGGTGGGCGCGCTGGAGTCCGGTTGCTGAGGGGCGAGGGTGGAAGCGGGCGAAGAAACTCATGGCGCGCTATTTTTCGTCACCCGATATTTCAAGTGGGTGACTCCCGGACCTTCGAGGGTGCGGAGGGGTTCGAGTGTGATTTTTTTTGGATCGACGCGGTCGAGGAGCCGCTCGCCCCGTCCCAGCAGTACTGGGACGACGTGCATCTCGATTTCATCCAGGAAACCGGCTGAGAGGTATTGCTGGATGAGGCTGGCGCCGCCGCCGAGCGTCACGTCTTTGCCGCCGGCGGCTTTTTTCGCGGCCGCGAGCGCTGGCTCGATCCCGTCGGTGACAAAATGAAAGGTCGTGCCTCCCTGCATGGGCAGCGGGTCGCGCGCGTGATGGGTGAGCACGAAAACGGGGTGGTGATAAGGCGGATTGTCGCCCCACCAACCTTTCCAGGGATCCGGACTCCACGGACCACGCACCGGACCAAACATATTTCGCCCCATGATCGTTGCGCCGACATTTTCGAAACCTTCGCGCAGGACGTCGTCATTGATTCCGGTTTCGCCGCCGCTCCCATCGCCGTGCATGGCGAGAAAGGTCTTCGTTGGGAAAACCCATTGATGAAGACCGAAGCCGCCTTCGCCGAGAGGATTGTCCGCACTTTGGTTCGGCCCGGCGACATAGCCGTCGAGCGAGAGGGTGATGCTGCATCTGACTTTGCTCATGGTGCGGGGTGTTTGATTTCAGTTTTCGTAATGCGAGCGCGCGAGGCGGACCTCAGAGAGGGATAAAGTTTTTTCGGCGCAGGGCGCAATCAGGCCCCGTCCGTCACGAGCCCCCCTCGCGGATTATTTCTTATTTTGTCCAGGAAGTCTGCCAGCTCGTCACGTGCACGGAATTAACTCCGACCGTGCCCGTGAAAAGCATGCCGGTGCCACCGTAGCGGTTGCTTTCAACCGGCACATCAAACTGAACCTCTTTGGGATAATCGAAAGCGTCGCCGCTGCGGACCTCGTCCGTGGAGATCGCTGATGCCAGCAGTCGGCCGTTTTTCACCGTCAGCTCCACCGTGCATTCCGAAACAAAGGCACTGGACATGACCTTCTTGCTCACGGGCGTCATCAGGCCGTTCTCATGTTTGACCACGAAGAACGCGCAGCCCGCCACGGCACCTGCGCCCTTGTAGCCGATCGCGTTAATTTCTTCCGTCGTGAGGCGCTGAATCCGCAGGCCGTAGCCGGTCTTGGTCGCCAGGTCGTACTTAATGTACACCTCGAGGAACTGGTTGGTCGCAGAACCGAACGCCTGGCCGGTGTTTTTATTGGGCGCGAATTTCGCCCGCACCGTCATGTCACCCGACGTGTTGCCGGCCGGCGTGTAGACCAGGCGCGCGCCCCGGGCGGTTTGATAAAGGCCATGGTAATCGAGGGAGCCGGCCTGGCCCGGTCCGTAGGTCCAGGAATTGGGATTCGCCGTGTTGCCCGGCGCATTGGCCCGTCCTGGTTCGGACGGAAGCGAACCGTCCAACGTCCAGGTTCCGGGGACTATCTTGGGCTGGGGATCAGCGGGGAAGTTTTGGAAATTGGTGTCGATCGCGTGAATCTTCACCTCGTCTTTCGCCACGACGGCTCGTGAGTAAACCGTCTGGATCGCGCCCGCTTCGCTCACGTTATGTTTGGGCTGGATCGTCGCCATCAGGTAGGAGCCGACGTCGCCTTCCGACAAGGTATAGGCGGTTTCCGGTTTACCCCGGCGGCTCACCGCGACCTTCAGGGGGTTGGCGCCTTGGGCGTCGGTGCAGCGAAACCAGGTGATGAGCGATTCATCCGTGCGGAGATTGGAGCCGAGGTTCAGCGCGTAGCCGAGAGTCACGCGTCCGTCGGCCGGCGCGGTGATCGCCGGGGCCCGGGCAAAGTTTGGCGGTTCCACGAAGGCGGGTTCCACCTTCACGCGGGCGCAGGCTTCCAGCCCGAGTTCGTTTTTCGCCACGATGATGACGTCGATGGGTGCGGCTGTATTATTTTTGCCCGCCAGCGTGATCGAGCCGTTTGCGCCGGGCGTGATCTCCACGACACCGGGATTGCTCGCCGTAAACTGCCACTTTCCGAGCGCGGCACTGGAGGCATACGCAGCGGGCGCGACGCTCACGGTCAAACTTGCGGTCGTCTGCCCGGACCGAATCGTCGTGATCGCACCCGCACCGCCGCCCAGCCCACCGCGACCGGCGGGAGCCTGGGCACCCGTGGGCCGCAGGGCGGCGCTCGTGGGAATGCTCAGGTAATAGGCTTCATCTTTGCCGGCCGCTTTTGCCGCGGCCTTGATCGCCGGGACGTAGCCGAAGGGGTCGGCGCCGGAGAGGTTGGGAACGTTGTAATACGTCTGACCATCGTGGGTCACTTTGAAGGCCTTGAGCAGATCGGAGCCATCGCGGATCACGACGGTCGCGCCCGGCGTGGCCGCCTCTTGGATGACGTAAGGCTTCCCATCCATGGTGACGTTATGCTGATAACCGCGCGTCGTCGCGGCTTGAGGCACGCGGTCCCACGACAGTTCCACGGCGATGTTGCGATCGATCAGCTCCTGGCTGCGGTGCAGACGGGTGTCCACGCAGACGCCGCCGGCCCCCGTGCCATCGATAAAGCCGAAGCGGTGAGGCCCTCGGCCCTGCAGGGCACCCGCGCCGGGTTTGAACGTGATATCGCAGTTCAAGTAAGCCCTGCCCCCGGAGAAGTTGGACCCGTAGAACTCGAGCGTGCAGTTGACGTAGGTGCTTTGGCCGCCGGCGTGACCGCTGCTTTCGATGTGACAGTTGAGATAAGTCCGGGCGAAAGGCAGCAGGTTGAGGCGGCTGACAAAGCCGGAGTTGATGGCCACGCCGTCGCCGCCGTTGTAGGAGAACAGCTGGGCCTGCGCGATGGCGTCCGCCCGACGGGCGCGGTTCATCGCCGGGTTCAGCGGGAATTTCAGGTCGACGTTGCAATAGTTGCCGAAGGTTACGTTCTCGGATCTCAGGCCCGTGCCCTGAATTTGAAACATCGTGAAGTTGCCCGACGAGCCCTGGGTTTGCCCGCGGTTCACGGCGAACACCACGTTCTCCCTGTTCGAGTTCAGACCATAGAAAGAGAGATGATTGCAGGCGATGGTCATGCCCAAGGGTGGTGCGACGCCGGTGCCGCGGATCGCCGGATCATCGGGATCATCGACCCAGTAAACCCCGGGCGCGGTGAGCAGCATCATGGGCTTCGCCGCCGTGCCGTGCTTCAGCTTCGCCGCCGCATCCTTGAGTTTGTTGAACGCGTAAGGATTGCCCGTCAGCTGGGCCGCCTGGAGTCGGTAGTCGAGAAACAGGGTATTTTCGTCGAGGGTGAAAGTCTTGCCGTTCCACTTGACGGTCTTGCCGTCGAATGAAACGGGCTGGCTTTGGTCGAGGGCGCTGTAGGCCGTGTACTCGGCGGCGACTGCGCTCGGGATCATTCCGGTAAACAGGCATTGGGCGGAGAAGATCGCCGCGCAAAGCGCGAGCCGACGGAAAGGCATTTTCATCATTGGGGTAGGGTAGGGTGCTGCATGCTAACGCTGGCGAGCGGGACGGCCCGATGCCATGATGGATGCGAATTCCGCGGGACAAAAATTGATGACAACTTGATGACAAACCGTGGTGCGGCCCCTGCGGTATTTTTGTGACCACTGGCGGATGTCATCCGTGTCCGGCTGGATCAGGAAACACAGGGCGAGGGCGGGCTGATCAACGCCAGAACGGGTCCCGCGAAAGGCGCGCAGGAGACGAAGAATACCTTCGAGTCTTTCGCGAGGCCAACTCGGTCTAAACCCGAAGCGCGCCGCGGAAGCCCCGCCCGCTGTAGTAAGACTGCGCTCCGTTGTGATAGATAAACACCCGACCAAAGCGGCGATCGCCGAAAAGGGCGCCGCCGAGTTTTCTCATGTCAGCCGGCGCTTTCACCCAACTCGAGGACTTCGTGTCGAAACTCCCGAGTTTCTGCAGCTCCTGGTATTGTTCTTCCGTCAACAGCTCGATGCCCATGGACGCCGCGAGATCCAGCGCGCTGTTTTTCGGTTTGTGTTCTTTTCGGGAGTCCAGCGCCTCCCGGTCGTAGCAAAGGCTCGCGCGGGCTTCAGGGCTCTGCGGTGAACAATCGATAAAGAGGAATTCGTCCGTCTTTTTATCGTGGCCCACGACGTCCGGTTCGCCGCCGGTGGTTTCCATTTCGTTCAGCGACCAGAGTTTTTCCGCACTGGCTTCCAGGCGCGCTTTCACTTCGGCCCAGCCCAGGCCTTTGTGCCGGTGCATGTTTTTCTCGAAACGGGCTTTCAGCACCGCCAGCAGCTCGTCCTGCTGCTGCAGCGATAACGCCTTTTTATTGCCGGTGTTTTTTTTCATCAAAGTAGAGGAGCGGGGTGAGCAGATCGGATGATCGGGGGCAGATTTTTCGCGGCCTCCGCAAACGCGGTTCAATCCGACCACAGATTACACAGATAACACAGATGTAGGGGGAAGGAACGAAGTCGGAACGGTTAAGAAAAGTGTCCCACGAAACACCCAAAAATCACGAAAACAGAAACGGTGAGGATTCTGCGAAGAACAACACCCGGCCGGGTGCATCTTTCCGCTTCTCGGAAGCTCATCCTTTCGTGTGTTCCGGGTGTTTCGTGGGCAATTCCGAGAAGCCTCGGAGCCGGTCTCACAGATGCTCTTCGTACGTGATGTCGATTTTCGCGAGGAAGGCTTTTTTCTTCGCGGCACCTTGGAAGCGGACGCTGTGGGTGAGGTCGTCATAGACCCAGCCGTTTTGGGGATCAGGTCCCACTTCCTGACCGTCGACCAGGACGCGTAGGCTCTTTTTGTAGAAGGTCGCGTTCCCCTCGACTGGCTCCAATGCAACGGCGACGGTGTCGGCAATGCGATCGCCCAGCGCGGCGAGCGGGCCGGTGAAATCGCTTTCGATGTTCAACACCGTGCCACCCGTGAGCTCCGCCGCGCGCCGGTGCGAAATATTCTTCGGTGACACCACCGCGTGCATCTCAAGCTTCCCGCGCTTGTTGCCTTTCGCGATGATGAAGGGACGCACCACCCAGTAATTGATATAGCCGTCGAGCGTCTGGCGCTTGTTGGGATTGCGCGCGTTGTATTTGTTCAACAGGTCCGGAAGTTTTCCGTCCTCGATCCATTCGGCCTGAGGCGCACCGTTCCGCTGCTCCTTCCACAGGGCCATGCGGGTCTCCTCCTCATCCATGAAGAAAACCACGATGGTGGTGGCGTCGGGTCGCAGAAACGTGTGCTGCTTGTTGTAGGAGCCGGCGACGAAATTATACACGGACGTGAACGCGGTGCGGTTGCTGTCGCCGTTCGTGCCGACTTTCACGAGTTCGGCAAAAACGTTGTCCGGCGTCTTGGGTGTGATCCAGGGCTGGGCCATCACCGGGAGCGTCACCAGCGTTCCGTTACTCGCGACCCGCTTGGTCACCTGCTGCGGCCGACCCCGGTTGTTGAGCACCGGGTTGCCCGCCGGGTCGAGTTCCACCGAACGGACTTCTTTGAAGAACGGCTGGGCGCCGGGCCGGCGGTCCGGCTCCCCATTCACGAAATCGGTCGTCAACACCGCGATGCGATAATCCAGATCGCGCTCGTCAAACAGCTGGCGGAAGCGACTCAGGTTCGCCGCGATCCGGCTCTGGTGGGCGGCCATGGAGCGCGAATTGTTGATGACGAACACGAGATCGACCTCGCGGCTGCGGGAGCGATCGACCGCGATGTGCTTCACGTTGCGGATCGGCTCGACGTTGACGGAAACGAAATTTTCCACCCCGAGATGCGAGTTGTTTTCGTCGAACGTGTAATATTTGAAGCGGTCCTCGCCGATGAAGCCCGGGTTGGGCGCATAGGTGAGCTGGCCCGTGGCGCGATCGAGCTTTGCCGTGCCGTTCTGCGGATTCACTTTTTCGTCGAGCACGTATGAGACCTTCGGCTCTGCGATCCCGATCCGATCGGACGGCGTCATGAAATCCTCGTGACTTGGGACCTTCTGCGTCACCGGCCGGTTTGGTCGCGTCGTAAGCGCTACGTCGCGCACCGTCATGGAACGTTCGCGAGCGGCACTCACCTGGAATTTCTGCATCACCACGGGCCCGGGTGGCTTCACCGTGACCGCGACCGTGTTCTTGAACACGAGGCCCGACGTCTCATTGCGTACCATGTAGCCGAAGGAGTCCCGGCCGACGAAATCCGGCTGCGGCCGATACACGAAGTAGCCGAGACGCGAAGTCTGGTTCTTGAAGATATCCGCCTCGTCACCGGCCCCGGCCAGGCCGACCCGCCCATGCTGCGGCTCCGCCGTGATGGTGTAGATCAGATCGGCGTGCGTCTCGGCGCTGAGAATCTCCGCGACGACGACGAGTTGCCCGTGGGAGTCCGCACCCTGGGCTTCGAGTTCCATCGGTGTCGCGGAGACGATCGCATCTTTGTCGCTGGCCGCGGCGCGGCTCGTGCTCGCAGGCGTCTCGGCGGCAAAGGCCGGCGCGATGGCCAGCATCAAGATCAGGCTCAGGGCGCGCAGCCACTCACGGGCGGTGATTTTAAGAGTCATAGTGGTGGAGGGTTTGTGGCGCATTTTGTTAGGTCCGATGGGAAACGTGCATCACGGCTCGGTTCCGCTGATGCTTTTCTTCTGACCGGCAAGTTCAACCGCCGTTTAATTTCTTTTTCGTGAGGATGGAGTCTGGCTGCTTCGTCGATCCATCGCAAACCACC
>JBDSSU010000300.1:0-10246 GCA_039928635.1 Opitutaceae bacterium
GGTGCAGTCGGATGCTCGCATGGTCCGGCTTTTTATCCTTTTCGGGCTGCTGGTGATCACCGCTGTCGGACTCGCGTTGCAAATTTGGGTGCTTCGCCCGTTGAAGCGCATCGGCGAAAGCTTGGCGCGGAAAGATCCGCTCGTCCTCAGCTCATTGAAAACGGAAGGCACGGAGTTCGGCCACGTCGCGCGGCTGGTCGAATTTTCGTTCAAGCAGACTGAGGCGCTGCGCAAAAACGAAGAGGCGCTGCGCCGTACGATGGACGAGCGTGCCCGGCTCGGCTGGAATCTTCACGACGGGGTGATCCAGTCACTCTACGCCGCCGGAATGGGCTTGTCCGGAGTTCGCGCGCTCCTCGGGCCGGAGCAAAACGTCGCGGCAGGGCATCTTGAACAAGTCCGTGGGATCTTGAACGAAACCATTCACGATGTGCGGAACTTTATCACCGGTCTCGAACCTGAGGCGCTGAAGCAGCAAACCTTCTCCCAAGCCGTCGGCAGGTTGCTTGCCACGATGCAGACCATCAGGCCGGTCCACACGAGGTTGAGCATCGATGAAGCCTTTGCGGAACGCCTTTCCCTTCCGCAGCGAGTGCATCTGCTCCAAATCGTCAGGGAAGCCGTGAGCAATGCCCTGCGGCACGGGCAGGCAACTCACGTCGGTGTCACTTTGCGCGCTCAGGGCGGTCCCGCGGAGTTTGAAGTCACCGACGACGGTCGCGGTTTCGATCCCGCGGTTCCTTCACAAGGAAAAGGGCTCGCCAATATCGCCGAACGCGCGCGCGAACTCGGCGCCGAACTGGCGGTGAGTTCCACTCTCGGCCAAGGCACTCGCGTCACCCTTGTTTTTCCCCCTCTTCCCTCCCATGACTGAACCCCTACGAATCCTGCTCGTCGATGACAGCGAACTTGTCCGCCGCGGAATCAAAACCGTGTTGAACGCCCAGGCTATACGACCCATGCGGGTGGTGGGAGAGGCGGGTTCAGTCGCCGAGGCGGTCACCGAAAGCCTTCGGCTGAAACCGGACGTTGTCCTGCTCGATATCCGCCTCCCGGATGGAAATGGATTCGACGCGTGCCGCCAGATTTTGCGGCAACTTCCGGCCACGCGGATCATCGTCCTCACTTCCCACTCGAACGATAGCTTCGTTTACGAAGCCGTGACGGCTGGTGTCCACGGCTATTTGATGAAGGAGATCGACCCTTCCGGCCTCGTCCAAGCCCTGGAGGACGTCGCAGCAGGTCGATCCATTCTCGGTGCGGACGCCACGACTCGCGTACTGCGTCTTCTGCGCGGCGGGCAGAACCAAGGGCAAGGCCCCGATATGTCGATCCTCTCAGCGCAGGAGCGACGGGTGTTGGCGTTGGTGGCCGATGGAAAAACCAACAAGCAAATCGGCGAGCAGCTCACTCTCAGTGAGAATACGGTGAAGAACTACCTCGTGAACGTCTTTGAGAAGCTCCACGTTAAGCGACGTTCGCAAGCGGCCGCTTTTTATGTTCAGCATACTCAGACCCCTCTTCTCTAGGGCCATTTGGCTCTGCTTTTCCGGGTCTTTTTGCCTCTGCCGAAGCCAGTCTTAATGCGCTACACTTCCCCGTGAGTTCAGTTGAACAATCCACCCAGCGAGTTGAGGGCAACAAGTCCTCTTCTTCTCCGCGCGCGCGGGGACGCGACTGTTACCGGGGATTCACGCTGGTCGAGGTGATGATCGCAGCAACGGTGCTGGTTCTGGGGATTGTGAGTTCGATCACGGCGCTGCAGAGCGGACTCCAGGCGATCGACAATGCGCGCAATTATACCGCCGCGGCTCAGCTCTTGCAGAATGAAATGGAACGACTGCGACTGAAAAGCTGGGCGCAGCTGCAAACGTTGTCGGAGTCTGGTGACACGGCGGTGCAAGTACCGGCCTCACTCAAATCAGGCGGGATTCCCTTTAGTTGCACTCGCCAGATCACGGACCTGAAAACTGACATGAAGCAAATCGCGCTCGTCGCCAGCTGGCGCGGTTACGATGGGCGCACTCACAGCGCGAAGCTGCTCACTCGCTACGGCAAAACGGGGTTGTATGACTATTTCTACACCTCGCATTGAAACGCACCCGGTTCGGGTCTCGCCGAGCAGAATTTACCCGGGAAAAGGTTTCACCTTGGTCGAAGCCATGATCGCAACGGCGCTCTCGGCCGTGGTCCTCGCGGGGATCATCAGCTCGTTCCTGATGATTGGCCGCACCAGCTTGAGTTCCAGCCGCTACAGCCAGAACGAGGCGGAGACTCGCCGCGCCCTGGAGTTTTTTGGGCAGGACGCACGACTCGCGAGCAACATTCTTTGGACGAATGATCATAATATCACGCTCACGATTGCGCCGACCGCGGGGTCATTGTCGCTCGTCACCTACGCCTACGATAATCAACCCGCCAGCGATGCCTTCGGATGTTTTTACCGCCAGGTAACGACGAACGGCATCACGACTCCAAAGCAAATCCTCGCCCGCGAGGTGAGCGAATTGTTTTTCCAGCGTTACAAGCTGGAGCAGACCGGCGCCCCGGCAAACGAGGCCGCCAACGATCTGGAAACGAAACAACTGCAGCTGACCTTAAGGGCGACGCGTCGGGGCGCGACGACGACGATCGCCAGCCAGGCAGGTTTGTCGGCACGCTACATCCTCCGCAATAAACGGGTGAGCAACTGATCCAGCGATGCGCTTTGCCTCCCAGCATCCCCTTCGCCGCGCCGGCGCTTTGCGCTCCCGAAAAGGATCCGTGCTCATCGTGGCGTTGCTGATCACGGCATTGATCGCGCTCGCGCTGGGGAGCTTCATCAACCTCAACCTCACTTCAAGTCGTCTGGCAAAACGGACATTAAACGGATACGCCGGCCTAAACTTGGGTGAAGCCGGAATTGAGGAAGGCGTCTGGTCAATCAACCGCCATGCCGCTGGAGACGCGGCCGCTTGGAATGGCTGGACGCAGTCCGGCGGTGCCGCCTGGCACAAGTTCACCGATTTCGATTTGAACCCCGGCATTGCGGGTACGGTGAAGGTTTACGTGGACCAGTACGCACCTCCGGTGGGACTAAGTCCGAAGGTGATCGCGTTGGCGGCAATTCAGCGGAACGGCGAAGCTCCAATCACGAAAATGCTCGAGGTCACCCTGCGGCGGCGATCGCACTTCGCGAACGCCATCGTCGCGAAGAACCGTCTGGTCTTTCACGGCACAAACACCTCAGTGGACAGCTGGAACTCCGATCCTGACCAGAATTCCCTTACCCCGCCCGTCGACTATAGCCCTGGAGTGCGGATCGATCATGGCAGCATTGCCGCTGGTTCGGCCGCGGTGAACGCCCTTTTGGTCAATCATGCCCAAGTGTGGGGCTACGCCGCCACGGGCGGCGCGCCGCCGCAGCTGTCCTCGGCGGGAAGCATCCGGGGTGTCACCACTCCTGTGGGCGTTGCGATGGATCCGAACCGCGTGTCGACCGACTTCAATGCGGACTTTCCTCCGATCACAATGCCTGCGGATGGGGTGTGGCTGGGCACGATCGGAACCACGTTAGGAAACTTGGGAACCACCACCCGGTGGCGGTCCGATCGCCTCTCACTCAGCGGGACCCAAACCCTCACGATCCGAGGGGACGTTACGCTGATCATCACCGCGGCCCCCGGCACTCCGGGCGTGAATATCACAGGTCAAGCCTCGATCATCATTCCGGCCGGCTCCAGCCTGGCGCTGTACCTGGAGAGCGACCTATTGATTGGTGGCTTGGGACTGACTAACGCGAACGTGCAGCCGGGGTCATTCAAAATCTGGGGAACGGATCGGTCCACCTTGGGCCAGTCTTTCCAAATTGCGGGCAATGGCGCGCTGAAGGCCGCGATCTACGCCCCGAACGCCGACATCCAATTGAACGGCAACGGTGCCATGATGGGCTCACTTCTCGGGCGGAACATTACCTTCATGGGTAACGCGGCGTTTCATTTCGATGAAGCGCTCGCGAACACCGGCGGCGATGCGCCGTTCGGTGTCGGAAGATGGCGGGAGCTGATCGGCGAAGCCGACCGCAGCCCCTACTTGAATCTGTTTTCTGGTTGGTAATATTCCCGCCAGTGGCGGACCAAAACGGCCGGGCCCCAGCCCGGGATCCGTCTCCGATCAGGCCTATCTAAGCTAGGCCAGAAATAGGCCACGGACGCCTCTGCCCAACACCGGCAGCGTTCGAGTATAGTAACTCCATGAAGAAACTAGGAGTGCGTTCTATGAGGGGAAGAGGATTCACTATCTTGGAGGTGATGATGGCGGCTACGGTGATGGCGCTAGCTATTGGTTCATCGATCATCGTGCTCCAGTTCGGTATGCGGGCAATTGACACCGCACGTTGCAACACTCTGGCCGGCCAGATTCTCCAGAGCCAGATGGAGAAGCTGCGAATGCTAAATTGGGGACAGCTTACTCAGACCTCTTCAAGCGCGGCTTCCGCTGCAACATTTACGCCAGATGTGGCGATCGGCACGATTCCAGAACTCCAGCGCTTTAGAGTAGCAGGCGTAGCCAACCGTTGCTCCCAAAGCATCGTGTCGGCTCCCGTCGTCCTCTCCGATACCAAGATGGTCTTAATCACACTAACGGCATCTTGGCGGGGCTTGGACGGGCAGCTTCACACCCGACGGTACATCACATACTATGGCAAAGATGGGTTGTCGGATTTCTTTTATGCAATTCAACGCTAAGGCTTCCCATCGGAGCGGTTTTACTCTGGTTGAGATTTTGGTCGGAGCGACCTTGTCGGCCTTCATTATGGTCGGGGTATTTTCCGCGTATCTGATGCTCGGGCGGATGGGCGCAAACATTCGAAATTACGCCGATATGGAAGCGCAAGGAAGGAAAGCGCTGGAGACGTTCGGTCGAGAAGTGCGGATGGCTTACGATATCAACCAAACCCTGAGCGCTTCGAGTGTCACCCTATTCATCCCAGACAGCTCACGCACCCGGAACGGAACCGATACCTCCCTGGGACACTATCAGGTGACCTATGCATTCGACTCGGTGAACAGGCTTTTCACCCGGCAGGTAACGATTCCCAATGTCGCCCCTATAAATGCTACCGCTGTAGTAGGTCCGGTCGAGACATTGGTGAGCAACGTTCAGCAAGTGGGGGCCGCCGATTTCTTTAAATATTACCGCCGCATTAACACTTCGTCGTCGTATGCAGCTTCAGTCGCCTTCGACTCCAACATAACCGCCATCTACGGGGAAACTCAGCAGATCGAGGTATGCTTCTTGGTCGACCGCAACACCACCACGGTTCCTACCGCGAGGAATAAAGTTCTCTCGGCTCACTACATTCTCCGCAACAAATAGAAAACCCATGCGCTCCTTTAAATCCAACCGAGGTTCCGTGCTCATTACAGCGATGATCTTCGCCGCGGTCATCGCCATCTCCTTGGGGAGCTTTTTCAAGCTCTCAATGCACACAACGAATTTGGCCAATCGTTCGTTCTACCTGAATGCTGCGCAGAATTTGGTGGATATTGGTTTTGAGCGGGCCATCTGGGCGCTCAACGACTCAAGGCAGAATCCGCCTCTGTGGACTCGAGGGGGTTTTAGCTCAGGAGGTGGCGGCTACCAAGCGACGTTCCCTTCCGCGGTCGCAACAGACAACTACGTGCTGTCAGGCGGGGCCACGGGAAAGGTTAAAGTCTGGACCGAACTTTTGACGATAGCAGCGACGTCGACCGACCCCGCTCAGGAAATCTGGCACACCGTCGCCCAAGCGACCGTTACGCTCGGCGATAATGTTACCAAGATCACCAAAACGGCCGAATGCTGGCTGCAGGAACGTTCATACTCGGAAGGCGGCATGATCGCCCGAAACGGCATCGAATTTGTCGGTAACACGATGGTCGATAGCTGGAAGTCTCGACCAGCCCCTTCAGATGATCGATCGTACGCACAGGCCCTGCTCGCTACTGCATACACCGATCTGGGACGTCGCGCGGAGGCACAGATCGCAAGTCCAGCGTTAATCAGTTTACTAACTGCTGACGTATTCGGCAGGGCAACGATCGGTACACCTGATGCTTCAGGAATAACAGTTAGTAATAACCAAGGACGGTTGGCTGGAATTTTCACCGCCGGGCCGGGCATCGACTCAAGTAGACTTTTTTTTAACTTTAGTTCGAGTTTCCCCGATGTTCCCGACGAGACCAGCCTGACCTCTCGCGCCAATATCAACGGCAATACAACCCTTTTTGCCGGACGGTATACAATGACAAGCATTGATATCCAGAACACCGAAGAAATCCAAATCGCAGCAGGCGCGACCGTAGTCCTCGTCGTCACAGGAGATGTCGACCTGAAGGGCCAAGCGAAGATAATTATTCCTTCTAACTCGCGGCTGACCATGTTGGTCGGCGGTGATTTTAAGATGGCCGGAGGCACCGGAATTCTAAACGGGAGTGTCTCGGCTCCCAATAACCCGGACCGGTTCACTCTTCTGGGTACGCGTAAAGAAGCTCAGATTCTCGGGGGCACGGCCATGCAAGACTGGGTAATCGTAGGGGGCGGCTTCTTGAGCTGTGTTATCTACGCTCCTAATGCCAGTATTAACGTTAATGGAGGAGCAAACACCTACGGTTCTATCGTGGCAAATTTCGTAAGAATGGTTGGGGGCGGCAACTTTCACCAAGATGAATCCTTGTCTAAAAAGCGGATCAGCGGCTTATGGGGCCCGGTCAAATGGCGGGACCTCTTAACGCCGGCGGAACGGGCAGCCTACGCTGCGCAACTGACCTTCTGATCCGGCTACGACTGCGAATTTTGCTGCTGGATCCGTTTGTATCGCGAGTGCTAAGGCCGTTAGGCCCTAGTCGATAAGGGCCTAAAAATCGGCCCGATGCCTCTAACTTTTCGGGTTCACGTTCCGATATAGTCGGAACCATGCAAAGAGCTTTTCGCGCCAGAAAAAATCGAGGGTTCACGGTCTTCGAAGTTGCGATGGCTGCGGCCGTCATGGCCTTGGCCCTCACGTCTTCCCTCGTTGCCATGGGTCGCGCCTTCGCCCCCTTGGATTCAGCACGCTGCATCAGCTACGCGTCGCAGATCATGCAGAGCGAGATGGAGAAGATGCGGCTCACGAGCTGGGGGAACGGTACCGCTGCGGGAAATGGCACCACCGGTATCACTTCCTACCCGGCCACACCAACGGTCGTTAACTTCAGCACCTCCGGTTTCACCTCCGCGGCCGATCTCGGGAGTCGCATGAGCATGACCCGCACCGCGAGCAACGTTCACACCGGGATGATCCAGATCACCCTCACGATCACCTGGACGACGTCTGATCGCCGCACCCTCTCCCGGTCATACATCACGTACTACGGGGAAAAAGGACTTTATGACTTCTTCATTTAAACAGTCAGCTCAAGGTAAAAAACGGCTTTCCGGCTTCACCCTCGTGGAGCTGATGGTCGCAGTGACCTTGGGGTCGATCATCCTCGGCGGGGTGCTCTCAACCTTCCTCATGATCGTCCGCAGCGGCGTTCGGGCCAGCAACTATTCCATGATGGAGGCCCAAACCCGGCGCGCTTTCGAACAACTCGGCATCGATGCCCGCATGGCAAACCAGTTCTCCGCGGTGTTTAGCGGCGGCAATATCACCTCCTTCACGCTGACGATCCCTGATGTGAACCAGGCCAGCGAGACCTCGGTCACCTACGGATACGACACGAGCGACGCTACAAACAAAAAAATCTACGTCGTGCCCGGCACCAATCCCGCCACAACCACGGGTCGGATCGATCTGATCAGCAAAGTCGATGCGGTGGATTTTCTCCGCTACGACGCCGCGAGCGCGTTGATCCCTTCGGGGACAACCACGGGGGTGAAGCATATTCAGATTTCCGTCAGCGTTAAACGCACCGGCGTCGGCATCGCCGCCAGCACTCAAACCATTCGTTCCTCCGCCTTCACCCTTCGAAACATCCTATGAAAACGATTCCCGGCTCAGCATCCTGTTTAAACTCGGCCCGACGAAAGCAGCGGGGCGGGGTCCTTATCACGGCACTCATTTTTGCGATCATTATCGTGGTCGCTTTGGTCAGTTCGATCTCCTTGTCCACCCAGTCCCTCAAGCTGGCCCATCGTACTTTTTTCGCGGACGCCGCCAACAATCTCGCAGAAACCGGTTTGGAGGAGGCCGTCTGGAGTTTCAACAAGATGGGGGTTTCGACCGATTCCACCTATATTGCGAGCTGCTGGAGCGGGTGGACCTTGGGCAACACCATCGCCGACACCTACCTGTCCGGCACGGGTGATGGCTACTCGAGCGTCCCGACCGTTACCTTCTCGGGCGGCGGCGGATCCGGGGCGGCCGGCACGGCGACACTGGTAACGTCTTACACGACCGACATCAGCACGGGCGCCACCATTGCCCATGTGGGCGTGGCGGGACTCACCCTCACGAACGCGGGATCCGGTTATACCTCCGCTCCCACCATCACTCTCTCAGGCGGGGGGTATTCTCTGCAGGCCACGGCAGTGGCCCGTCTCGCGGCGACGCGGACGTTTTATTCCACCACGCCGGCGGCCGCTGCGAGTGTCACCGCCAACTTTCCGGACCTCGATCAGAAGGCCACCGCCGTGGTTAAAGTCTGGGTTGCCGGGTACAATGGTACGGCAACCGTTCCTCACATCGTCGCGAAAGCGATCATCACACCGTTCGAGGGCCCCAAAATCGAAAAGGCCATCAAGGTGATTCTGAGCAAAAACGGTGTCCTGCCGAAAGGCGTGGTCGCCAAACTCGGGATCAACTGGAACGGGCGCCCCTTCGCCGACAGTTTCATTTCCAACGCCAGTCCCGGTGTCCCGCCGTTTGCGGCTTGGACGAACGGCACCGCCCGGGCCAACACCACCGTGGCAAGTCTCGGCGGCACGATCGACCTGTCGCAAGGTACCGTCTCGGGAAATGTGATGACCGGGCCAGGAGTAACCGTCACCGGTGGTACGGTCACCGGGCTCACGATCGGAAACTTCAGCTACAACTTCGCGCTGCCCACGTATCCGACCAACAGCGGTGGCGCGGGATACTTTGCTCTGGGAAACGTGGGCTCTTTGCCTGCCACTTTGCCGCGGGCCGCCGACGTCGCCACTCCAGCTGCGGATGGAAAATACTATTACTTCGTCAATGGGGCCACGATCGGAAACACGACAATTACCCCCGGCAAGAACGTGGTGATCGTCGGCACCAATACCAACATGGGGAGTGGCTTTAAAGTCCCCGCCTCAAGCAACGTCTCCGGCGCCCTGATCGGTTCGGCCACCATCTACATGGACGGCCCCATCGATCTTTCCGGGAACGACGCGGTGAATACCCAAACCAGCCCCGGGCGGAGCTGGGCGGGAGCGCTGGAGATTTACACGAGCACCAGCACGCGATGCGACATCGGCGGCAACGCAGGATTTCTGGGATGCATCTTCGCTCCGAATGCGGAACTAAAGGGTAACGGCGGCGGGAACAACCAAGCCGATCTGATCGGTTCTTTCGTGTTCAACACGATCACCAGCAACGGCCACATGAACTTCCATTTCGACGAAGCACTCGGGACCACCGCCAATCCCAAACCGTGGGTGCTCTCTCTATGGCGTGAACTCCAGACCCCGGCCGAACGCGCTCTTTACGCCAGCCAGCTTAGCTTCTGAAGCTCCATCCGCCGGCCCCGGGAATGTCTTAGCTTTGGGCCGATAAGCCGGATTCTGTTCGGCGCCTTGCGGCGCTTCGATCGTCATTTCTCTCAACGCTCGCAGGTGAAGACGACGCGGAACTGCCCACGGAGCTTGCCGGCGAGGAGGCCCGCACGTAGCGTCCCGCCCCATGACAACGACGACGGAAATCATTTTTGAGGTGCGCGAGGACGAGACTGACGGCGGCTACACCGCCGCGGCGCTGGGGTACGACATCTTCACTGAGGGCGATACACTCGACGCTTTGCGCGCCAACGCGCGCGATTCTGTTCAGTGCCACTTTGGTGACGGCGTGCCCGGCCCGCTCCCGCAGGTGATCCGGCTGCACTTTGTGCGCGACGAAGTGCTCACCACGTGAAAATCCCGCGCGACCTGAGCGCCACGAGTTGGTGAAGGGGTTGCGCGCGCTCGGTTACGAGCGCGTGCGGCAGGAGGCTCGCACATCCGCCTGACGACCCAGCAGGGCGGTCAGCATCATGTCACTGTGCCTAATCACAGCCCGATCAAGCTG
>JBDSSU010000301.1:0-4529 GCA_039928635.1 Opitutaceae bacterium
GGGCGGGGGTTTCGACGCTGCCGACGGGAACGGCCCGGCCGAGTGCGTGATCGCTCGCGCGCACGCCTTTGCGAAAACCGTTGAAGGAGTAATTCGTGGGTTCGAAGGGATCGACCAGGCGGACGTCGGTTTGCTCCGGGATCTCCAGGCTCATCGTCCAAAGGACGCCATTCACGACGAGGCGGCGCAGATTTTCATCTTTGAAATCGCTGGCCGCCCCGAGCGTGGTGGTGAAGACGCGCCGCTGCGCCTTTTCGCCCGCTGGCAGGGTACGCACCCACGCCGCCGGCATCATCGGCTCGTTCATGCCCTGTTCCTGGCCATCGGAAGTGCGTTTTTTTCGGGCGGTGGACGGCGGGTCTTCAGGCTTCATGCCGGAGAGAACCTGCCCGCGCAGGAGGATGGTCGCGTCTGCCGGCGGATGCGTTTCGTACACGCCGCTGTCCCCGAAAATTTCGCCGACGCCGCGGAGAACCGGGTGGCTGCGGTGCGCGAATTCGACCACGCCATGCGTCAACCCGCGGCGATTCGCGCCCCAGTGGCTGATCCATTCCTCGCCGAGGATTTTTTCGCCGAAGCTGTCGGGGCCTTTGTCGCTCCAACTCTTATACGCGCTGGTGCTGTCGGCCGGATAACGGAAAGCGTGCGTCGAGGTGCGCAGGGCGACGATGGGCACGCCGCGGTTTACGGCGGCAACAAAATGTTTCATCTGTTCGTCGGGCCATTGGCGGAAGCGCAGCCCCATCACGATCGCGTCGGCGCGGTCGAGCGCCTCGGCGCCCGCGAGGCTGCGGTTGTTGTTGGGGTTGATGGTGCCGTCGGGATCCTCCGGGAAAAGCACGGTGCATTTGAAGCCGTGGCGTTGACTGAGGATCTTCGCGAGCATCGGCAGCGCTTCCTCGGAGCGGTATTCTTCGTCGCCGGAGAGGAAGACGATATGCCTGCCGGCACCCGGGCCCGGCTTGGGTTCGTAGCCGATGCCGGCAGCGGGAAGTGGGGAGCTGGCCAGGAGAGTGAGGGCGAAAGCGGCGAGTAAGGTGCGGGGGCTCATGGCATGATGGGGACGGGTGTGGGGGCGGGCAGGATCTCGAAACGACGGGAGTTTGAACAGAAGCTAGCCAAGGCAACGAAGAATCTGGGGTGGGCGGGGACTTCCTTTCCTTTGTTACCTTCTGGTTCTACCGCCTGAGATCCGAGTTTTGGGCCGGCGAATTCGACGGTCACGGTTTCGCCGTGTTCCCCCGGAAATTCGGCAACTTGACTCCCGAAATGCCATCAACACCGTGGCCGCACCCCTGTCCAACCCCGAGTCTCTGGGTTGCTTCCGAAAAATTTGCCCGATCACACCTGCTGGTTTTTCCCCCGCCATGGCTGACATCACGCTCGCATTGCAGGAGATCGGACCCGAAGGAGGGAATGCGGCGGCGGAGCTGCTCCCGCTGGTTTACGATGACTTGCGCCGCCACGCTGCGACCCGCATGGCGCAGGAGCGCGAAGGGCAGACCTTGCAACCCACCGCGCTGGTGCATGAGGCCTGGCTGCGGATGTTCGGCGATGGAAAGTGTCGGTGGCAGAACCGGGCGCATTTTTTCGGCGCGGCGGCGGAGGCGATGCGCCGGATTTTGATCGAGAACGCGCGGCGTAAATCCCGGCTGAAGCGCGGCGGTGACCAGGTTCGCGTGGAGATCGAGCAGGGCGAACTCGCGGCGGCGACGCCCGACGAGAAGGTGCTGCTGATCGACGAAGCCCTGGAGCGGTTGCAGGCCTGCGATCCGGAGAAGGCGAGGGTGGTCGTGCTGAAATTTTTCGGGGGGCGGACGAATCAGGAGGTCGCGGAAACCCTCGGCGTGACGGAAAGGACGGTCGAGCGCCACTGGGCCTATGCGAAGGCCTGGTTGTTTCAGGTCATTCGCGCGCGCGAGTAGCCTTCCGTGACATCCCGGCGGCATTCACTTGTCGGGTTTTGGACGCGAAGCGCGCATGAATAGAATGCAGGCAATCAGCGAATGAGAAACTTAACGGCACAACTTGAAGAGGAGCTGTTCGATGCGGTGCGGCGCTTGCCCCGCGGCCGGGACCGGGATGTCTTTCTCGAACGCCATTGCGCGGACGATGCGGCGCTGCGCACGCGATTGGAAACGTTGCTGGCCGGCGAAGACGAGGCCGAGCAATTTTTCAGCGAAGGCGGGGCGGCGCTCGATTTGCCGGCGGCGCGTTTGGAATTTTCAGAGGAGTCGTCCCGCGCGAAAGTCCCCGTCGGTGCGAGCCCGCTCGGAGAGGAGCCGATCGGCACGCGGATCGGCCGCTACAAGCTGATCCAGAAAATCGGCGAAGGTGGCTGCGGAGTGGTCTACCTGGCCGAGCAGGAGGAGCCGGTGCAGCGGCGCGTGGCGTTGAAGATCATCAAACTGGGGATGGAAACGAAGAGCGTGATCGCGCGCTTCGAGGCGGAGCGGCAGGCGCTCGCCATCATGGACCATCCGAACATCGCGCGGGTGTTTGACGCCGGTGCGACCGACCGGGGTCCGCCGTACTTCGTCATGGAGTGGGTGCGCGGGGTGAAGATTACGAAATACTGCGACGAGCAGCGGCTCAGCACCCGCGAGCGGCTCAATCTTTTCATCGCGGTGTGCCATGCGATCCAGCATGCGCATCAAAAAGGAATCATCCACGGCGACATCAAGCCGTCGAATATCATGGTGTCGCTGCACGACGGCGTGGCGGTGCCGAAGGTGATCGACTTCGGCATCTCGAAGGCGACCGAAGCCCGGTTGAGCGACAAACTTTTGTTCACGTCGTTCATGCAATTGATCGGTACGCCAGCCTACATGAGTCCCGAGCAGGCGCAGATGGGCGGGGTCGACATCGATACGCGCAGTGACATCTACAGCCTCGGGGTGCTGATGTACGAATTGCTGACCAGCAAAACGCCCTTCGAGGCGCAGGCGCTCCTCGGGGTCGGCTTGGACGAAATGCGCCGGACGTTGCGCGAGACGGAGCCATCCCGGCCGTCGGTGCGCCTCGACCGGTTGCCGGCCGAAGAGTTGGCGCGGATCGCGGAATGCCGGCAGATCATGCCGCGCGGCATAGTGGCGCTGCTCCACCGCGATCTCGATTGGATCGTCATCAAGGCCTTGGAGAAGGACCGCGCGCGGCGCTACGAGACCGCGAACGGCCTGGCGATGGATATCCAGCGCTATCTGAACAACGAGCCGGTCAACGCCCGGCCGCCATCGCGGCGCTATCGATTCCAAAAACTGGTGCGGCGAAATCGCGGCGTGTTTGCGGCGGGCGGGGCGGTGGCGGCGGCGCTGGTGATGGGGATGAGCACCTCGACCTGGCTCTTCCTCAAGGAGCGCGAGGCGCGGCAGCGCGCCGTGGCCGCCGAGCACCAGCAAGGCCGCCTCCGGCAGGAGGCCGAGGAGCGGGAGAACATCACACAAGCCGCTCTGCTGGTCAGCCAGGAGCGCTTCGACGAGGCGGATCATTTGCTGAGCGGCACCCGGGTCTCGCAGCCGACAGTGGAGGGCGCAGCGGTGTTTCGCGCGCTCGCTGAATGGCATGCGCTGCGCGGTCGCTGGCGGCATGCGTCCGACCGTTTTGCGGTGCTGGTGCGCATCAACCCACTGGATAGTGTCGACGGAGCCACGCTCGACTACCTGCGTTGGGGGCCGACCCTGATCGAGCTGGGGGACGTTGGGCGCTACGAGCAATTCTGCGAGGAGACGATCGCGCGATTCGCAGGGAAGCCCGGTCCGATGACGGATCGGATTGTGAAGGTCAGTCTGCTCTTGCCGGCCAACAGCCGGATCCTGGCGAATTTGGATCCCTTTGCGCAGGCGATGGCGAAATCGCTCGCGGACGCCGATGCGGCCAACAACGGATTCTTCGCCGCGTGGCGCTCCGTGTCGCTCGCGCTGTGGGAATACCGGAGCGGCAACTACGCTCGCGCGATCGAATGGGGCCAGCGTTGCCTGGCGTATCGTGATTCGCCCAACGCGCCGCGCACGGCGACCGTCCGCACCATCCTGGCGATGTGCCACCATCAACTCGGGCAGCCCGCGGCGGCGGAAAGCGAACTGGCCCAGGGGCGCGTCATCGTGGAAAATAAATTCAAGGCACCCCTCGATCGGGGAGACCCGGTGCAGGGATTTTGGTTCGACTGGCTTTTCGCCCGAATCCTCCTGCGCGAGGCGACGGCGTTAGTCGAAACTCCGGCGCCCTGACCGGGCTGGGCGGCATTTCGTTCTGCCGCCCTTGCCGGAAACACCTTCAGCAGAGATCACGGATGAACACGGATAAGAAGGATCCGCTACCCCGAAGCTTGCCTCGGCTTGGTGTCTAACCCGCATGCATCACACTTTTCGTGAAGATTTTTTTGCCACAGAGAGCACAGAGCGCAGACACAGAGTTCACAGAGCCAAACATCGGTCTTGCTCTGTGGCCTCTGTGTCCGAGCCGTTTCGACAGGCTCAAGGCCCTGAGCATGCCGAAGGGCTCCGTGTCCTCTGTGGCTCATGCCTTGGTTG
>JBDSSU010000302.1:0-5872 GCA_039928635.1 Opitutaceae bacterium
GGCTGAGCGGGTGTCGCGTCGTTTACGTGCTCGATGAGGCGGGACCGGTGCGCCGCTACGGTTTCGCTTATGGAACGCTCGAGGCCCACGTCGAGCAAGGGGAGGAGCGTTTCAGCGTCGAACTCCACGGCGATGGCGGCGTGTGGTACGACTTGAGGGCTTTTTCCCGGCCGCGCTTCTGGCCGGTGCGGCTGGCCAAGCCGCTGGCGCGTCGATTGCAGCGACGCTTCGTCCGGGATTCGCAGAGCTCGATGCAACACGCCGTGCGCGAAGGTGCGCGCACCCCGTGAAAACGCGGACACAAGTTTTGATCGGCGCTGGAGTGTTTGGCGCGTACGCGCTCCGGGCCGTTCCCGATCTCCGGCATGGCGCGTGGGGTGAAGCGCTCCTGCTTTTCGCCGCGGGCGTCCTGGTCCCGATCGTGTTGGATCTTCTCCCCGATAAGCGTGACGACGCTTTAACGGCGCGATGGTTGACGTTCGTGCGACGGTTGCAGTTCGCAGCCGTGCTGAGCCTGCTGTTCGCCTACCTCCTGCCGCCGGGTATTTTTGCGAGTCTCGCGGCGGTCCCTTGGGCGTGCGTGCTGGTGATTCTGGCGCTCGTGGGAGGGCGACGGGTGCTGAGCCGCGGACTTAATCCGGTGTCTCTGCTTTGTCGCGATTTGGGTTTGATGTATGCCGCGATCGGCGCCGTCTGGTTGCTGTCCGATCGGCTGGGGTTCAGGCCGCTCGGTTTCGACCCGGCGATTGTTTTGCTGACCGCGGTGCATTTTCACTACGCGGGCTTGTTGCTGCCGGTGCTCACGGGACTCGCCCTCGCGGCGATGGAGCCGAAACGACTTTTTAGTTTTATCGGACTGGGAGTGATTGCGGGTGTACCCGCCGTCGCGATCGGAATTACGGCGACGCAACTGCGCCTTGATCCTCGCATCGAGTTGGGCGCCACGCTCGTCATGGCTCTCAGCGGTCTCTGCGTGGCGATGCTTTACCTTCGCCTGGCAATGCAAGCTAGGTGGCCGGCAGGTGCGCGTGTCCTTTGGTTGACGGCCGGGCTTTCGCTTGCGGCGGGAATGGTTTTGGCGGTGCTGTACGGAGTGCGTTATTTTTTCCACCCGTTCCCTTGGGTTGATCTTCCGTGGATGCGCGCCTTGCACGGTTCCGCAAACGCCCTTGGCTTCGGGCTCTGCGGAGTCTTGGGCTGGCGTTTTTGCGGTGAAAAATACGTTTCACTTGCTCCAAGAATTGAGAAAAACGCTTGAGGGTGTTGAGTCGGCCGCTCGCGCCATTACGGTTTTCCGCATGACATGCCCTGCAACGAGGGCGAGATTCGCCCCGACCAAAGTACTCAAACGTTGGCGCGCATTCCTTGCTCTAGCCTCAGTCATTTCGGTGCTGCCCCTCCAGGCCGCGGAAAGCGCGCTGCCGGTTGCTTCCGCAAATTTTTCCGGAGGTGTCGCACTGCTCAAGGTGACGTCTGCGACTCAGGCGCCACAGGGGCGGCGGTTCGATGCGAAGGTGGAACTCCAACTCGAAATCGCGTCCGCCACGACAGTCGACGGAGCGTCGGAACTACCTGGCGAGATTTATCTCGATAACACGGAGACGCCGGTGCTCGCGATCTATGTCATCTCGGGGAAGAATCTGGCGAAGACCGCGTATGCTTGGTCCGTCGAAGGGAAGACCGGAAGGATCGTGATCAGCGGTTTGGATATTGGGGATCCGCGGCTCCGGCTGCAGGGAGTCGATCTCGAACTCGTGCTCACCAAAGTGACGCAGTGGGAGACAGTCGCTTTTCAGGCCGATCTCGGGCGCAGCGATTTTTTTCAATGCGGCCCCTTTGAATTTCGCGCGTTGGGTGAGCCCAGGCAGATCCACGTCGACGCCTGGACCTACCCCCAGTTCAAAGCCCAGCACGACGCCTATCGAAAGCGCATGCCGGTCACCTTCCTTAATCACGTGTTTGCGATGCGGCACCTGAAGGTGGTCGACGCCGATAATCGCGCTCCCAGTTCGATTGGGAGTTCGGTGCCGTCCGTCGGCGCGATGACCAGCACTTTCTCCGGCTTTCGCTCAACGGGTGGCCGTGCCTCCTTCGAGTCAGAAAGCGACGACATCAAGTATCCGGTGTCGATGACCGTAAGGCTGCCGAAGCTCTTCGAGTCGGAGCGGATTAGATTCCATTTCGATGTCATCCCGTTGACTCCGCCACCGGAGCCGCCGCGCTCGACCCGCAAGCGTTGACGACGCGGGCCTTTCCCGCGGCCCCGGCGAACCTTGCCAGCCCTGCACGGGATTGCAGCGGAACGGGCATCTTGCCCCGTGGATTCGGAACACGGGCAACATGCCCGTGCCACTCAGATACCGGCGAGTGCGTTGGCCGTATTCAGGTGTTCGGCGCCGGTGAACTTCAGCGATTGCTCGTCGGCATGGTAGCTCGAGCGGACCATCGCTCCGCTCTCGACCACGCCGAGGCCCAGGCCGAGACCGAATTCCTTCCAATGGACGAACTCATCGGGCGTCACCCATCGCGCGATCTTGAGATGCTGCGGCGTCGGCTGGAGATACTGGCCGATGGTCAGGATATTCGTCAGGTCTGATGCAATATCACGGATCGTCTGTTCAATCTCGTGCTGCTCCTCACCGAGTCCGAGCATGATGCCGGTCTTGGTGGTGAAGCCGCGACTCTTCGCGTGGCGCAAAACCGAGCGGGAGCGATCGTAACGCGCCTGCACGCGCACCGGTTTTTGGAGCCGCTCCACCGTCTCGAGATTGTGGTTATAAATGTCCGGCTTCGCCTCGAGCACCGTGTCCACCTGATCGAGATTGCCCTTGAAGTCCGGCACCAGCACCTCGATGGCGGTGTGCGGATTGCGGTAGCGGACTGCGCGGATCGTCGCCGCCCAGACGCTGGCTCCGCCGTCGGCGAGTTCATCGCGCGCCACGCTGGTGATCACGCAGTGCTTCAGATTCATCTTGGCCACGGCATCGGCGACACGGGCGGGTTCGCCGAGATCGAGTTCCGTGGGACGGCCGGTTTGCACGGCGCAGAAGTTGCAGGAACGCGTGCAGATGTTCCCCAGGATCATCACGGTCGCCGTGCCGCGTGACCAACATTCGCCGAGGTTCGGACACTGCGCGCTTTGGCAGACGGTGTTGAGTTTATGTTCGTCCACCAGCTGTCGCACCGCCTGATAACCAGGGCCGGAAGGCAATTTGGCGCGGAGCCAGGAAGGTTTACGGGAGGTGTCCATCAAGTTTTGAAAGAGAACGGACCTAAGCAGGAATTGCACGGCGGAACACGCTTTTTTGCGCTGCGCCCTTGCGCTCCTGCGTCGCGGGTCAAAGAGACTGAGCGGCGGATCAGGACTTCCGCTCCAAGTCTGGCAGGAACGCAGTCACCAAGCCGATGAGCGGCAGAAAACTGCATACGTGAAACACGTATTCGATGCTCGTGTGGTCGGCCAGTTTGCCCAGCAGAGCTGATGCGATGCCGGCCACTCCGAAGGCGAAACCGAAAAACAGCCCGGCGATCAAGCCCACCTTGCCCGGCACGAGCTCCTGGGCGTAAACAAGGATCGCGGAAAATGCGGAGGCGAGAATCACGCCGATGATCACCGACAAAACCGCGGTGGCCGCGAGTCCGACATACGGCAGCACGAGCGTGAATGGCGCGATCCCCAGGATCGAAACCCAGATGACGTACTTTCGTCCGATGCGATCTCCCACCGGACCGCCGATGAAGGTTCCGGCGGCGATCGCAAAGAGAAAGGCGAAAAGATAAAACTGCGTGTGCTGCACCGAAACGCCGAACTTCGAGATCAGGTAGAACGTGTAGTAACTGGTGAGACTCGTGAGATACACGTACTTCGAGAAAATCAACGTCGCGAGAATCGTGATCGCCCAGACGATCTTCCCGCGTGAAAGCGTCGGGGCCGGAGCTCCGTGCCGCGAAGAAGCGATGCTGGCGCGCACCCCGAGATGGCGTCCATACCAAGCGCCCACTTTGGACAGCACCACGATCCCCGCGATCGCGAGGAGGGTGAACCAAAGAATATGCCGCTGGCCATGCGGTACCACCACCCACGCCGCCAGCGCCGGGCCGAGGGAGCTGCCGAGGTTTCCACCGACTTGGAAAAGCGATTGAGCCATTCCGTGTTTTCCGCCCGAGGCGAGTCGTGCGAGTCGCGACGCTTCCGGGTGAAAAATGGAAGAACCCGTCCCGACCAGCGCCGACGCCAGAATCAGTCCGTGATAGCTCGCTGCCTGAGACAGCAGCACGAGCCCGATCAGGGTCATCCCCATTCCCACCGGCAGTGAGTAGGGGAGCGGACGCCGATCGGTATAGCGGCCGACGAGAGGTTGGAGCAGCGAAGCCGTCACTTGAAACGCGAAGGTGATCATCCCGATCTGGGTAAAGTTAAGTTGATACGAATCCTTCAACACCGGATAGATCGCGGGAATGAGCGATTGCAGCGTGTCGTTCAGCAGGTGGGAAACACTCAGCGCCACGAGGATGGGCATGACCGTCTGACCCGACACGGGCGAAGGAACGGGTTCAGCGGAGACGCGTGACATCTCCGTGTATGTGCGTGCCCTCGCAACGCTCGCAACTCCATTGAGAGGATGAGCGTGGCAGCCAGCCCGGTTTGTGAGCAGGACAGTCGTTCCCTGGATCTGCCTCCGGACCACCGCCAAATTCCGTTTGCCCACCGACGGGCGGCGCGCCACGTTGCGCGGTTCCATGAGCGACATCCCCCTCGATATTTCCCACGATCAGCATGCGGTGCGGCGCCAGAAGCTCGCCGACTTGCGTGCCGCGGGATTCGATCCCTTTCGCGCGAATGTCGCGCCCACGCACTTTTCCGCGGATGCCAAAGCGCTCTACGTCGAGGGACAGGACAACACCGTTAACGTCACGGTCGCCGGACGGCTGGTGACGTTCCGGGTTCAAGGCGGCAGCTCGTTCGTCAAAATTCAGGACCAGCAGGGGCCGATTCAGCTCTATTTCCGCCGCGATGTTTTGGGCGAAGAACGTTACGGCGTCTTCAAGAAGTCGCTCGATCTCGGCGACATCATCGGCGTGTCTGGTGTGCTGTTCAAAACCAAGACCGGTGAAATCACGGTGCGCGTGGATTCGTTTATTTTGGTGAGCAAGGCGCTGCGCCCCCTGCCGGAAAAATGGCATGGGCTGGCCGACGCCGAGCAGGTTTACCGTCAGCGCTACCTCGATCTGATTGTGAACGAGGAATCGCGAAAGCGCCTGATGCTGCGCTCGCGGATCGTCTCGCACATCCGCCGTTTTCTGGAGGATCAGAAGTTCATCGAAGTCGAAACCCCGGTCCTGCAAAATGTCGCGGGCGGCGCCGCGGCGCGGCCCTTCACCACGCATCACAATGCGCTCGGCGTGGACTTCGTTCTGCGCATTTCCCTCGAACTCTTCCTGAAGCGGATGCTGGTGGCCGGCTACGATCGCGTTTTTGAGATTGGCCGGAATTTCCGAAACGAGGGCCTTTCGCGCCGGCACAATCCGGAGTTCACCATGCTCGAGGTTTACCAAGCTTACAGCGATTACCGCGGGATGATGACGCTCATCAAGAATCTGCTGACGACGCTCTGTCTCGATGTGCTCGGCACGAGTGAGATCAAGCACGCGGCAAGCGGGCAGATGATCAATTTCGGCGGCCCTTGGCGCGAGGTGAAGTACAAGGATTTGATCCGGACCGAGACGGGTGACCCCGCGTGGTTCGAACGCTCGAAAGCGGAAAAGATCGCCGGCGTGGAAAAGCTCGGTCTGAGCGTCGCGCCGCAGTGGGAGGAGTTCGAGATTACCAACGAGATCTTCTCGAAGAAGATCGAGCCTCATCTCATTCAGC